>JAGQPV010000403.1 GCA_020426545.1 Planctomycetaceae bacterium | reverse complement strand
GCGTGTGAGCGGGTTCGTTATACCCAGCCTGGTAGACTCGGCCACCGGGTGCTGCCGCGGCTGGGTCGCTGGCGGGGGGAATAGAGGGCCGCTGCCCGCCTCGCGAGTGAGCATACTGCGACTGCCCACCGGGGCTGGGCATACCGGAGCTGGACATGCCGGGCCGGGAGGTCGATTCCGGCTGCGGGCGTGTTTCCTGCCGGGGCCGATAGGGCGGATACTGATCTGCCGCCGTCTGCTGGGCCGATGCCGTTGCGGAAACAGCGAGCCAGGCACAGCTCGCCAGTACCGGCAGCAGTGATCGTCGCCGAAACATGCCGGAGTCCTTTCCGCGCCGCCACCTGCCGTCCTGGCAGATATTCGGAGTGCCTCTCTTAGAGGTCTGGTGTCATGATTTCCGCGACGCGCACGCAGAAGTTGTTATTCAGCACCAGAACTTCGCCGCGTGCCACCAGCCGGCCATTCACCAGAATGTCGACGGGATCACCGGCCAGTTTATCCAGCGGAACGACCGACCCGGACCGCAGTTCCAGCACTTCTTCGATCAGCAGTTCGGCCCGGCCCAGCTCGATCCGCAGATCGAGTTCCACGTCTTCCAGGGCTTTCAGGTCGGTGGTGAATCTGTAGCCGGGGGATGACGAGTCGAAGTTCGACAGCTGCAGCGGCTCGGCCGCTGAAATATCCGGGTCGCCGGGGCGCCGCAAACCACCGTGCGGCGACTGAGGAGACTGCGAAGAGAGTGCCTCCAGCAGGTCGGCTTCCGCCTGATCGATCAGCGCCTCGGCAGAGGAACCGGGGGAACGCACATCGCCGGAATCCGCACCCCGGCCATGAATTGCCGGGTGGCTGGCACCGACACCGTGCATCTGGAGCAGCGCTTCAATCTCGTTCGGACTGAGCAGATCTCCGGGCTGCCCGGAATCAGCGTCGGGGGTGTCCGCTGAAGGTGCTCCCTCGGCGGGCGGAGGATCAGCTCCTTCACCCTGCTCATCGAGCAGCGATTCAATATCTCGCGGATCCAGCAGTTCGTCGTCGGCCACGTCCCTGTGGTCCTCCAGTATTCTCCGGTTTCCTTACCGGGGAAGGTTCAGCAGCAGTGTGATCCAGCAGCAGCATTCCCGCTGCCCGGCATGGGTTCCGCCCCCGCTCGTCTGAAACAGTACGATTCAGCGCAGGGGGGCGCAGTGTTCCGCCCCGGGCAGCAGGTGTATAAAAGTCTGCGGGATTCAGGTCAAGATGGATATCGGCAGATCCTGCCGGATTGCCGGTGGGGCTACAGCCCTTTAACGGCGAAGTCTTCCCGGGGTGTCTTCCGCAGCAGTTCGCTGGCTGCCGGCAGGTTGGTGACCTGCAGCTGGTCCGCATCCCACTGCAGCTTCTGGCCGGGGAACCGGTTGGCCACAACGCCCAGCAGCAGGGCTTCTGTCAGCGGGCCGGCATAGCCGAAGTGCGCACTGGGTTCGCCCTTGCCCAGGCAGGCATCGACCCACTGATGATAGTGGTTGAGCGGAGAAATCTCCGGCCGGGTGACCTCGCGCAGTTTGCCATCGGCGAAGACCTGCGGCTCGGACACGTGCGGGAGCAGCAGGCTGCCGCCTTCTCCCACAAACAGCGAACCCTGGCCCGGCAGTTTGAATCCTTCCGGCAGGCCGAGTTTGTCGGCTGGCGGCGGGGCATCGGCCCCATCGAACCACGACCACCGCATGGTGCTGGTGGTGTACTGCGTTCCCGGGAATTCGTATTCGACCGTGTTTTTCTCGGGGTGACCCACGCCGGTGGGCTCGCGGCAGGTGGTGCGGGCCCACAGCGGGGCGGTCAGCTGCAGCGCGCGGTAGGGCGTATCAAAAATGTGGACGCCCATATCGCCCAGGGTGCCCGTGCCGAAATCAACCAGGCGGCGCCACGAACCCGGATGATACACGCTCTTTTTGAAGGGGCGCTCTTCCGCCGTGCCGAGCCACAGGTTCCAGGCGAGAGTTTCCGGGACCTCGTCGAATTTCGTGAAGGCCGGTCCGTCGTAGCCCCAGTTCTTGTTCGACCAGGCCAGCACGCGGCTCACCTTGCCGATGACCCCGTCCTGAATCATCTGCGTGGCCCGCCGATAGGCCGGGTGGGCATGTACCTGAATGCCCATCTGCGTCGGCAGGTCCTTTTCCGCGGCAGCCAGCCGCAGCTGGCGCGCCTCGTGCACTTCGTGCGTCAGCGGCTTCTGGCAGTAGACGGGCTTGCCATGATTCAGCGCCGTCATCGCGGCCGGGGCGTGCGTATGATCGGGAGTGGAGACTGCGGCCGCGTCCACTTTGTCGCCCATTGCGGCGAACATTTCGCGGTAGTCGCGGAAGGTGCGGGCCTGCGGGAACAGCTTCGCCGCGGCTTCCAGTCGGGCGGAATCGACGTCGCACAGGGCGGCCACTTCCACCTGCGGGTGCGAAGCGATCGATCGCAGATCGGAACCGCCCATTCCGCCCACGCCCACATGAGCTGTTCTCAGCTTACTGCCGGGAGATGCCGTTCGTCCGACAGCAGGCAGGGCACCATAAGCGGCCAGGGCGGCACTGGTTTTGAGGAAATCACGACGATGAAGTGAGCGGCTCACGGAAGACTCCTGCTGTGCGAAGACTGGCTGGCGGAGCTGGCCAGATTCTGAACAATCGCCAGCCACCATTATTCTGTACAGACTACGATACGAGCCTGCAGCCTGCCAGTTGCCTCGCACCCGGAATTCGGGCTGACCGGGTGGAGCTGCGCGGGCAGAGCGGACCGGACAGAACCCGGGATGAATCGCCGGGCACCTGGAGGGCGAGGACCGGCCGGTTCAACTGCGGGCGGGCAGAACCTATAATTCCGGCGGACGGCCGCTGGCCGTCAGTTTTCAGCGGGCGGCGGGATGGCCGTCCTGCTGGTCGATTCCTCATTAGATACCACAGGAGATACCCAGGATGAGTGCGACCGCTGATCAGCAGCAGTTCAGCTTTCAGACAGAAATTCGTCAGCTGCTGCATCTGCTGTCCCATTCGCTGTACCAGAACCGGGACATTACGCTGCGGGAACTGGTCTCGAATGCGTCGGATGCGCTGGACAAGATGCGGTTTCTCTCGCTGCAGGAAGAACAGCTGCGCAACGAGACGCCGCTGGAAATCAGTATCGAACCCGATGCGGACGCCGGCACGCTGACCATTCGCGATTCCGGCATCGGCATGACAAAGCAGGAGCTGATTGAGAATCTGGGCACCATCGCCCGCAGCGGTTCCCTGGAATTTGTGAAGCAGCTGAGCAGCAGTGCCGAGCAGGGAAAAGAGCAGCAGCAGGATCAGGCTCTGTCGCTGATCGGTCAGTTCGGTGTGGGATTTTATTCCTCGTTCATGCTGGCTGACCGCGTGGAAGTGCTGACCCGCAGCGCCCGGGAAGAGAGTGGCTGGGTCTGGGAATCGGAAGGTACGGGAGAATTCACGATTCAGCCGGCTGAAGATCTGCCCCGGGGTACGCAGGTGCGGCTGCATCTGAAGGAGGAATGCCGGGACTTCACCACAGCGGCGAGGCTGAAGAGCATTCTGCAGCGGTATTCCACCTTCGTGCCCTACCCGATTCGCCTGGAAGGCGAGCATATCAACGATCAGCCGCCCATCTGGGTGGAGCCCAAGAGCCAGCTGAGCGACGAGCAGTACACGAATTTCTATCAGTACCTCACGCACCGCAGCGACGAGCAGCCGCTGTGGCACCTGCACCACTCGAGCGATTCGCCCTTCCAGTTCCATGCGATTTTCTACTGCCCGCAGGAGAATTTCGAATCGCTGGGATTCGGCCGGACGGAGCACGGAATCAGTCTGTGTGCCCGCCGGATTCTGGTGCAGCACGACTGCCGCGAACTGCTGCCGGAATATCTGCGGTTTCTGTATGGTCTGGTCGATTCCGAGGACCTGCCGCTGAACGTCTCGCGGGAGGCCCTGCAGGACAGCACGGCGTTCGGGAAGATTCGCCGGGTGCTGGTCAAGCGGATCCTGAGCCATCTGGAGAGTATGGCGGAGGACCAGCCGGAGGAATACAACAGCTTCTATCGCAAGTTCGGTTCGATTCTGCGGGAGGGGATTTCGACGGACTTTGAGAATCGCGAGCGGCTGAGCAAGCTGCTGCGGTTTACCAGTTCGCACGATGACTCCGCGATTACTTCGCTGAGTGAGTACGTGGGCCGCATGCCGGAAGGCCAGAAGCAGATCTGGTTTCTGGGCGGAACGGAACTGAATTCCCTGAAGCAGAACCCGCACCTGGAGGCCTTCCGCAGCCGGAACCTGGAAGTGCTGTTCCTGACGGATCCGGTGGATGAATTTGTGCTGGCGAATCTGGGCCGGTTCGAGGACCACCAGATCGTGTCGATTGACGCGGCCGATGTGGAACTGCCGGAAGTGGCCGAAGCGGAGGACGCGGACAGCAGCGAAGAGAAGCCGACAGCCGCCGAGCCGCCTTCGGGGTTTGAGCTGGTGCTCACATTATTCCGGGAAGCCCTGGGCGACCGCGTGGAGGAAGTCCGCAAGTCCGAGCGGCTGACGGACAGCATCTGCTGTCTGGTCAACCCGGCCGGTTCGCTCAGTTCGCAGATGCAGAAGGTGATGCGGATGCACGATGCGGAGTTCAAGCCGCCGAAGCGGATCCTCGAAATCAATCCGCAGGCCCCGCTGATTCAGCGTCTGTGCACGCTGGTGGTCAGTGCCGATCAGGCGGGTTTCATCCGCGACTGTGGCCGTGAACTGTACGACGATGCGCTGCTGGTGGAAGGCCTCGTGCCGGATGTGGAAGAGCAGAACCGCCGTCGGCTGCGGTTCCTGCAGGAACTGGCCGAGAAGCGGTCGCCCATTTCCAGCTGAGTGAAGTGCTGGAGGTGAGATGACAGCCCTCAAGCGGGACACTGCATGCAGCCACATTGTGCGGGCTGCATGCAGGTCGGGGCGTTTCTCAGCAGCGGCCGCGGTGAATCTTCTGCCTCATCTGCCGACCGGTACAGGGCGCTACAGCAGTTCGGTAATCGGCTCGCCGTAGGGCAGAATCGGCATGGGGCGGCCGCTGCGATCGGGGAAAGTGGTTTCCGGATCGATGCCGAGGTGCCGGTACATCGTGGCCCACAGGTCGTTTGGCGTGAGAGGCCGGTTGAGCGGGGTTTCGCCTTTGGGTGTGGTCGAGCCGACCACCTGACCGGTCTGCATGCCACCACCGGCCACCAGAATGGACATGGCATTCGGCCAGTGATCACGACCGGGCTGGTCTACGCCGGTACGGGTCCCCTTCTGAGTGCTGATTTTGGGGGTGCGGCCGAACTCGCCGGTCACAATCAGCAGGACTTTGCGGTCCAGCCCGCGGTTGTAGAGGTCTTCCACCAGAGCGGTGACTGCGCGGTCGTAAATGGGGGCCCGGTTCAGGAAGTCCTTGAACAGGTGACAGTTCACCGCGTGAGAGTCCCAGTTGTAAACGCCTTCCGGATCGGATTCGACGCCTGACTGATACGGGTTTTCCATCACCATGGTGACGAAGCTGGAACCGGCTTCGACCAGACGGCGGGCCAGCAGCGCCCGCTGTCCCCAGGCATGGCGACCGTAGCGGTCCCGCAGTTTCGGGTCTTCCTCGGACAGATCGAACGCACGGCGCACATTGGAACTGGTGAGCAGATCGAGCGCGCGGCGGTTGAATTCATCGACAGCCGACATTTCCGCCGCCCGTTCCGCTTCCCGGCGGAAGCGGTCGAATCCGTCGAGCAGGGCCACGCGATCGTCGAGCCGGTCGGACATGGCCTGCGTCAGGCCAAGGTTTTCGAC
>JAGQPV010000402.1 GCA_020426545.1 Planctomycetaceae bacterium | reverse complement strand
GGCGGCTCCATATTGAAGCCGGCGCTGCGGTACACTCCCTGAAACCCGTTCGCCACGCACAGAGCAAAAACTTCCAGTGCATCGGTCCGGTCCAGCCCGCGGGCGATTCCGGCGTTCTCGAAAAATCGCCAGGCCCGGCTCCGCGTGCCGTAGATTTCCCGTTCGAGCGGATTGTTTCTCCACTCGGCGGAAAAGTTCCACCCGGAGTTGATCAGGACCTCGTCGATCCAGAACACCAGCGCACTGCGAGCCAGCCGATGAAGTTCTTCATCGGGGCCGCGCACGTCGAACTGTCCCATCAGCTGCCGAATTCTCGGGCGAATGGCCGATGGTGGTGGGGCGTCGCCGCCGGACGACGAGATCTTCTCCAGCACGCTCAACACGTACAGGAATGGCGGGGCGACCTTCTGGCGAAACGATTCATTCATGTTTCAGCACAAACAGATCGAAGGTGAGTTCATACAGGTTTCGCTGCTGATCGACGACGTGCAGCACGTTGGTTCCGGTAGAGTCGCGGTCCAGAAACCGCTCGTTGACCTGCACCGCCAGCGCCGGAGCGGAAACCAGCTGCTGCCAGTACGGCCCGCTGGTATCAATCTGGAAGTAGGTCAGGTCTTTCAGCTGCGGTAAGGTGGCGCTGCCGCCCGTCAGCCGGGAGATCGACAGCCCGGCTTCCGCGTTCTGGAAGATCTGCGAGATCGTGCGGCTGCTGCCCAGCTTCCAGTCGAGGTGACTTTCAGCGAACAGGCGTTCCAGCGCATCGACAGGCAGTTCGCTGCGAATGCCAATGAAGAACTCGTGCCCGCCCTCGAACCATTCCGGCTGCAGCGGCACTTCCATCCACTGCCCGGTTCCGGTGAACGGGAACCGCAGAATGCGGGCCTGAGAACCTTCCGCATGGAAGATACTGTTGATTTCGCTCTGCAGTTTGGCGAATACACCGCCCAGGTCGTCGTGGTCGTACATCGGCAGCCGGGGCGGTTGCCAGTCCTGGCGACCGATCGACAACTGGCCAATCAGCCGGCACAGCTCGATATAGGCATTCAGGGGCCGCAGCCCGCGGGTCTGCACCATCTGCAGCAGGGCCGGATACGACGAGTTGGCCGCGTGCAGCTGCATGATGGTGCGGTGCACCTGCGGCAGGCTGGCTTCTTCCCAGCCACCCAGAGTCTGCAGAGATTCGGCCGTCGTGCGGATGTAGGAACCCAGCTGAGAGCACACGGCGAGCAATACGTCCTGCATCAGGTGGTCGCTGGCACCGCAGGCCAGCAGTGGCGGAACATAGCCAGGATCGGGTTCCGGCACGGCCCCTGGCTGGCGCGAACGCCGCAGCCGCAGCAGGGGCAGCGATTCATAACCCCCGGGAGATTCCAGCTCGGGCTGGGCCCTTAACTGCACATTGAAGAACTGTGTATCCACATCGCGGCTGTTTCCGCCGCTGTTGATTTCTTCGCGGGCTTCGGTGGTAGCCAGGTAGCGGTATTCCGAAGCGTGCCCGTTGGTGGCAGCTCCATTGGCGGAATTGCCGCTGGCCGATCCGTTCTGCAGCGACATGCTGTTGGCACGGCCCTGTACCACCTGCGGCAGCAGCAGATAGATATAGACCTGCTCCGACGTCTCAAAGGCAGCCCGAACATCCAGCGTCCGCAGCTGCCCGTTCTCGGGAACAGAGATCAGCGTGCCGTCCCGCAGCCGCGCTTCCAGCCGGGGGATGCGGACCTCATAGTTCTGCAGGGCGGCCCGGTTCAGATCCATCGACCACAGGCCATACGAATACTGCGACAGCCAGTCCTGAGACGTGGCGATCCAGTCGTGCATGTTCTGTTCGGCAGACTGAAAATGGTGCGGGAGCACCAGCATGCCTTCGAACCAGCGTACCTGCCTGGTCCTCATAACGACCCCAATGCTGTATGTCAGTCCGTGACGGCCCGGAACTTCTCAGTCAGGCCCATGGGTGATGTGTGACCTTTCGGCAGAAACTGCCGAAGCCGTGTTTCCACAATCCAGCGTGTAGTCTGAACATCGGACAGGAAGGCCTGTGCGGTCCAGTCTTCACCCGGAATAGTTGCTGTAAACCGCCAGATTGTTATCAGCCGTGCAATCGGCCCTGCGCGGAACGCTTCAATCGGCTCAGCAGCATCTGCCGGTCGTCCGCGGCAGCAGCCGGAACGGTGGATTGTCCTGAATTCTGCTGTGCCGGTTATGCCGACTCAGACTGCAGGACCAGTTTCGCCGATAATCCTTCTGGTCGGGTTGCACCGTTTATATCGAGTGTTCGGAGTGCGCTGCTGCCAGGAAATTCTCTCCGATTCTCCCGAAACGGTCAGAACGACCTCTCCCATCTGGAAGGGCCGGCAATATGAGCAGGGAAGCAGACTCAGTTCCAGAGCCCGCGGTCGATGCTGCGCCTGCAGGGGCCGTGGCAGCTGCGAAACCATCTGAAGTCGCCCCGAAGCCGGGTGCCGCGGGTGGTGCGGGTGCCCCCGGTGCAGCAGCAGATGCTGCCGGTCCTCCGGCAGGGCAGGCGGCTGCGCCGGCAAACACGCCTGCTGCAGCGCCAGGAACTGCTCCCGAACCTCCGGGAGAAGCCGCGCCGGGGGAAGCCTCTCCCGCGGACGCAGAACCCGGTGCAGCGGCAGCGGGTGAACCAGAATCAGCGGCCGACGGCGATCAGTCCACCACGGTCACTCCGGCAGCTCCCGCCAGGTCGAAGTCGAAACGGTTTCTGGCCGGTCAGACCACAGCGGAGAATTTTCGTCCCCGGCTTCCCGGCTGGTTTGTGGTCTTTCTGCTGGCACTGGCCATCGGGCTGAGCACCACGGCCGTGGTGTCCCTGCTTTCGCTGCCCTTTGCCGCGGAAGATCAGCAGCCGGCCCTGCACTGCCTGGTGGTCGACAGTTACACCTCGCCTCTGCTGCATTCTCCACCGTGGTCGCGGCAGAATGCCGGGCGGATCATTCATTCGGCCCGCACGGGCATGAGCGTCTCATCGCAGCAGCCTGCGTCCGCTTTCGAGCGTTCGGATTTCGAAGCGTTTTTCCGGCATCAGCTGGGTTCGCTCAAGCGGGATACGGCTGTCGTGTATCTGGCGGCCCGGGGTGCCAGCGACAGGAACGCGGCTGCTCTGCTGCCGGCGGAAGCGACGGTGGACAGTCCTGCTGTCGGCTTCCCGGTGACAGCCATGGTCCAGGCCCTGCTCGATGCTCCAGCCCGCAATATTCTGGTGGTGCTGGAAGTGGATCAGTCGGGCGATGTGCTGCCGAACGGGCTGCGCCGGCCGTACTTCGTGCGGCACCTGCGGGATGCCATGCGGGAGGCGGAAGAAAGGTCGCGAACCGACCGCCACCTGGCTCGTAAGAATCTCTGTATTCTGCTGCCGGCTGAAGATGGCCAGCATGCCGCCATGTCTCCTTCGTTAAGCGGTACGCCGTTCGCCATTGCGGCAGCCTATGGTCTCCATGGCGGGCTGGATGCCGATGGCCTGGCTCCGCCCGTTCAGACACCCGACGCTGCCGCTTCCCGCACGCCGACGGCGGATGGAATCATCAGAGCGAAGGAATTGTCGGAGTATGTTCGCCGTTCGGTGGCGAACTGGTCGCTGGAACATCGGCGCAATTTTCAGACACCGGTGATCCTGCAGCTGGGCGACGATTTCGCCCTGGTGCAGGTCAACAGCGAGATCACGACAGCGGAAGTGGCCCGGCTGCAGGCCGGCGCGGCTGACGCTGCTGCCGAAGAAGCGGATTCAGCAGCTGTTGCCGCCGATGGTCAGCCCGCCGTCCCGGGTGTCGCTCCAGGTGCCAGTCCAGCTGCCGGGAATGCAGCGGCAGCTGCTCCCGCAGACGCAGAACCAGGTTCTGGCGCAGAGACTCCCGCGGCAGCAGCCACGACTTCAGCCACTGGCGAAACAGCTGCAGCTGGTGCTCCGGCAGGAACACCGGTCGCCGCAGCTCCGGCTCAGGGACCGTCTGCGGGCCAGACCACGGGGAATCAGGCCACTGGCTCTCAGGCCACGGCAGCTGTGGCTGCCCTTCCCGCTGCAGACGATCCTGCAGTGACCGCGGCTTCCGGGGCCCCGGCCGCATCCTCGGATGCCGCATCTGGAGCGAACGCGGAGACCGGTTCTGCGGCGCAGTCGGCGGGGTTGAATCCGTCCGAATGGCTGCCGGAACATCTGCTGTCACTGGCTGGAGAAATTCAGCAGGTCTGGCTCAGGCTCGAGCAGCTGGATGCCAGTAATGTCGCTTTTCAGCGGCCCCGCCACTGGACGGTGCTGCAGAATACGCTGATGCGGGCCGAACGCGAACTGCTGCGGGGCGGTCCTGATCGATGCCGCGTGATTCTGGACCGGGAAGTTCCGCCGCTGCTCAGAGTTCTTGAGCAGACAGCACGGAACTCAGCCGCCACGGAAACTGGACTCGACCGGGCTGCCGAGATCACGTCGGCGGCTCTGCGGAATCCCGATGCGAAATCTCTTGAGAAGCTGCGGACGGTCGATACCTTACCCGCCCGCATGCTGTCTGCACTGGCTCCCCGGCTGCTGGACCAGGGAAAATGGCGTCACCAGGCGTCGCTGCGTCTGGCGATGGAAACCTGTCAGGACATCAGCTCCCTGCTCTCCGCGCAACCGGAACTGCTGCCGCTGCTGAGTGACTCTCTGGAATCGGCCGACAGACTGCGGGCAGAAGCACTGATCATGCTGGTCGAAGGCCAGGCCGCAGCGGCCGGTGCTTCGCTGAAGCAGGTGCAGACACTGCAGCTGCAGGCCGATGAGCAGACGGATCTGGCTGCCCGGCAGCTGGCGCAGGTTCAACGGGTGGTTTTGGCTTTGCCCGGTCTGGTCGAATGGCAGGCGGCTACACCGGCCGATCCTGGCGATGAGCACACCCGTGGCGAACTGCTCCGCCTGTTGACCGACTTTATCGAACGCACGGGACAGTGGGCGGCAACTCCAGAACCTCTGCCATTGCGGGAACTGGAGCAGCTGGCTGTCAGCCTGACGCGGCTGACGGAACGGGAAGCGATTGCTGCGCTGGAACCGCTGGATTCCGAACGCTCGCGGGCCATGCTGCATGTCCCGTTACTGCCGGCCCGGCTGCGTTTCCGCCTGCTGGCCGACCTGCTGCAGCAGAACGATCCGGCCCGCTTTCGTCTGACAGCCCCTCAGCCTGGTGACAGTCCGTCGGTTCTGCCAGTGGCCCTCGCGCTGCCGGGGTACTGCCGTCTGCTGAGCCTGCTCGATACTGCTCAGGCACGCCAGTGGAGTATGCTGGCCGCCAGCCTGACAGGACCGGACGGAAGTGATCCGCAGCCGGAATCTGAATCAGCTCCTGTGGATTTCACGAATCCCACCGCTGCCGTCGACTTCGTTCTTCTGCTGAAGCGGGCACAGGCGGGAGCTGCGGACTCGACTGATCAGCACTGGTGGAGACAGCAGCTGCTGTGCCTGGCCACCGCCTGGTGGAACACCGGGAGTGGCGGGACGCTGCAGGCAAATGATGCGGTGGCACAGAGGCTGAAGAATGACGCCCGGGCTGGCCTGCTTGACTGGCAGATTGCCCGGCTGTCCCGCATCGATCAGTCGATGCCGTCGAAACTGGCGTCCGCCAGTATCCGCAAGCTGGAGCAGCAGCGTGCTCTGCTGAAACCACAGGAAATGACGCCGGTCGTACGGGCGGCCTTCCGCCTGATCAGTCAACCGAAGGTGAGCCTGCAGTATCCCGGTACGGTCACCTGGCCGCTGGCCCTGCGGGTGGATCGCACATTGCCTCCGGATGCCGATGCCCGGCTGATCATTGTCTGG
>JAGQPV010000401.1 GCA_020426545.1 Planctomycetaceae bacterium | reverse complement strand
CAATCCTCTCCCCACAGGGGAGAGGAAGCAGAGATCCGGAGTGGGGAATCCAGCGGTAACCGTCAGCCGGCCAGCATCTGCCGGATGTAGGGGATCCCGTAGGCAATCGCCAGGTAACCGCCGCCGAAGACCAGGCCCAGCCACAGAATCAGGCTGATCAGTCCCTTCACGCCGCTGAACAGGTTCCGCACCCAGGCCAGCTTCTTTCGCCACTGCTGCTGGCGATCGAGCTTTGCGTAGATTTCCTTCATGTCGCGGCCCCGCTCGCTGGCCCGTTCCCGGGTGGCGCGGGCTGTAATCAGCGAGGAAAATTCGGGAAACTGCGCCAGCGGCAGCCAGTCTTCGCCAGCGGCGCGGCGGGCCTTGGCCTTCAGATCGAGCATTTCCCCTTTGATGCCTTTTTCGATCTGCAGCCGCGTCAGCGAACTGACGGTGATCTTCCCCTGACGGTTCGTGAACCGTACCTGCCAGGTTTCGCCCATCGGGTCGGCAGTGTTGCCCTGCTCGCGAATGGGGATCGGCTTCATCTCGCGGGTCATTCCGGCTGATCCGCCGGCTTTCGTCCGGCCGGATGCTGAAACCGGCCCGCTGCCCCCGAGCCCTCTGGCGGGCTGGGCTCCCTCGATGAAGCTCAGCTGGTCGTTCGCCAGACCAAGACCGGACAGATGATCGATCAGCTCGGTGTAACTGGAGTAACGCTGCTCGGGAACCCGGGCCATCATCTTGTCGATCATCAGATCGAGTCGTTCGGGAATGTCCCGGTTCAGCTTGCGGGCTGAGGTGAAGGTGCCCTTTTCCTTACTGGTGATCAGCTCCAGCGTGTTCTCGCCGGTGAACGGGAGCTGTCCCGTCAGAAAGTAGTACAGGGTGCAGCCCAGGGCATAGATATCCGTCCGCAGGTCGACGTGCTTGGCGTTGCGGGCCTGCTCCGGGGCCATGTACAGCGGGGTGCCCAGGCCGGTGCCGCTCTGCGTCATCGAGACGTCTTCATCGACCGCCTTGGCCAGACCGAAGTCGGCCACTTTCACCACGCCGAGACTGGTAACGAGGATGTTGTCCGGTTTGATGTCCCGGTGAATCATGTTCTTTTCGTGCGCGTGGTGCAGCGCATCGGCACAGATCAGCACGATATGCAGCGCATCGCCCAGGCTCAGCTGCCTGAGCTGCTTCATCCAGGACTGCATGCTCTGGCCGTCGATGTATTCGATCGCGGCATAATGAATGCCCCGGTACGAATCGGCCGCATACACCTGCACCACATTCGGGTGGTGCAGCTTCGCCATCGAGCGGGCTTCGCGGATGAACCGCTGGACGAAATCTTCCCGCTTCGCCAGCTCTCCGGTGAGCGTTTTCAGCGCCACCCTGCGGTCGAGGCTGACCTGCTGAGCCAGGTATACGGTGCCCATACCGCCCTGGCCCAGCTTTTTCACGAGTTTGAAATCGCCCAGCTGTTTGACTTTTCCGCCTTTGCCATCGCGGGCCGGGGCACCGCCGGCTCCGCTGGTGGAAGAGCCTGGCTTCGGTGGCTGCTGAGAATCCTGTGGCATTTGCGGACCTGCTCCCTGAAAACTCTCCGGATGCCGGGAATCGGCCGGCCTGACTGGCCTGCAGCCGCCACAGTTTCAGCAGTACTTCAGCACATGATCTTCAGTACATCACTTCCAGGGGAAAGGCTGTTCTGCCAGCGTTTCGTAGGCTTCGATGTACTTCTCCCGGGTGCGGACCACGATCTCTTCGGGCAGAGTGGGTGGTTCGCTGTCCTTGTCCCAGTCGGTGGTTTCCAGCCAGTCGCGGACAAACTGTTTGTCGAATGAGGGTTGGCCGCGGCCCGGCTCGTACTTGTCTTCCGGCCAGAAGCGGGAGCTGTCCGGCGTGAGGACTTCGTCGATCAGCAGCAGTTCGCCATCGACCTGGCCGAATTCAAACTTCGTGTCGGCAATGATGATGCCCTTCGTCCGGGCGTACTCGCTGCCTCGCTGGTAAATGTCCATGCTGAGGTCGCGCAGCCGGGTCGAGAGTTCTTCGCCCACGGCGTCGACCATTTCCTCGAAGGAGATGTTGATGTCGTGCCCGTTTTCGGCCTTGGTGGCTGGCGTGAAGATCGGTTCGGGCAGCTTCTGGCTCTCCACCAGGCCGGCCGGCAGCTGGATCCCGCAGACTTTGCCGGATTTCTGGTATTCCTTCCAGCCGGAGCCGGAAAGGTACCCGCGGACGACGCACTCGATCGGCACGACTTCCGTCCGCCGGACGACCATGCTCCGCCCCATGAGGGGTTCGAGATCGGTCCCTTCCGGCAGAGGCAGATCGGCCGGATTCATGCTGAGCAGGTGCCCCGGCACGTCGAGCCGGCCGAACCACATTTCGCTCAGTTTGGTCAGCACGCGGCCCTTGTCGGGAATGCCCACGGGCAGCACCCAGTCGAAAGCGCTGATGCGGTCGGTGGCGACGAACAGCAGTCGATCGCCGAATTCATAGATGTCGCGAACTTTACCGCGTCGGGCTGTCTGGCCGGGAAGCTCACTCTGAAGGAGGGCAGGAGCGGACATGCGGGAAATTCCAGTCAGAGAAGACGTCAGGATCGGGAGAAATATGGGGAGGCAACCGAACCCGCGGGAATCGCAGGGACGGACCTCACAGAAGGCGAAATTCTAGCACTGCAGCGTTTCTTGAACAACGTACTGCAGCCCACTACACTTGAGAGTCGATCTGCGAAAGCGGAACGGCCCCGACTGGCAACCATCTGTCCAGAGAAAGTTGCCGGGCTGGCTGATCCCGTCTTCGGAGGCAGCGGTTCCGGGAGCAGGCCGTGCGACGTGGAGTACAGTGCCCACTGGATCCCGGTGCGCCACTGACCGCGTGGCACCCGGTGCCCGGGCCTGCAGCAGGGGGCCAGCCGGAAACAGGACTTCGAATCAGCGGGGGCTTGAATCATTCCATTTCTGAATTCCGGCCATCCGGCAGCCTGATCACCATCCCTCCCTGCCGTGGCGGGAGGGCCGTTCGCCGCAGCGTCTTTCCGTCGGGGAATCGACCATGGGTGTAATGCGATTCCTCATCGATCCGCTTCCCTCCGGGGGAGACTGGCCGGAAGCCTGGCGGAGCTACATCAGCGGGTTCGACGGGCGGGTGTTTCCCACCCGGGTGGAATTCGAAGGCAATGTGATGCTCTGCCGCCGGCAGAGTCCCGACAGTGGGCGGCTGCATGTGGCCTGGCCCGTCGCCGGCAGAGGCCGGCCCCTGCTGTTCACCACATCGCTTCGTGAGCAGGAAGCCCCGTATATTCTGGCCGTCGAGCTGGCCCGGGGAAAGCTGTCGCAGGTGCGGGACCAGCTGGGCAGCTGGCAGCTGGCGGGAATGCCCGTTCCCGACGAATTCTACAAACCGTTTCGCGCTGCCCACCGGGCACTGGCGAAGGCGGTGGCTGCCCAGGACCGTCCGGCGGAAGCCGGCGAATTGGCGGAGCAGGCGCTGGAGGAATCGCTGCGGGCTGCCGACTTCCTCGTGCAGACCTACACCCGCCTGCGGCTGACGGTCCGTCGGCGGAAGTCTCCGCAGCTGCCGGCTTCTCTGGGTTGTCATCTGGGGCAGATCACCCTCGACCGTCCCGAGATGAAGGGCTTCGGCAACATTTTCAATTCCGCCCAGGCGACGGTCAGCTGGAAGCTGATTGA
Organism: Planctomycetaceae bacterium; assembly: GCA_020426545.1. GTDB lineage: Bacteria > Planctomycetota > Planctomycetia > Planctomycetales > Planctomycetaceae > JAGQPV01. Next base: position 2,142 of record JAGQPV010000401.1, on the reverse strand, counting down.
ACCGGTGGAAGGCACGTATAACTGGGAACTGCCGGACGCCCAGCTGGAATTCATCCGGGAGAACAAACTGCTGGCTTCGGCCGGGCCGCTGCTCGATTTCGCCGCGGGTGGACTGCCGGAATGGCTTTCCCGCTGGGACCAGGATCTGCTCAATCTGCAGAGCTTCGTCAGCGATTTCATCGAGACGGCCATCTCCCGTTATGAGGGGCGTATTCGCCGCTGGGAAATTGCCGCCTACCCCAATACGGGCGGCGCACTGGCGCTGAACGAGGAGAAACGCCTGCGGCTGGTGGCCCGCATGCTGGAAGTGGCCCGGCAGGCCGACCAGGATCTGCAGATGATGATCCGGGTGGCGCAGCCCTGGGGTGAATACCAGGCCCGGGGCCAGCACCAGCTGTCGCCCCTGCAGTTTGTGGATGCACTGCTGCGTTCCGGCTCGGGGCTGTCTGAAGTCACGCTGGAAATTGCGGCCGGCTTTCAGCCTCTGGGAACGGCTCCCCGCGACCTGCTCGACCTCTCCCAGCTGATCGACAGCTGGACGTCGCTGGGCGTGCCCCTGAATGTCGTGATGGCCGTGCCCGCGCAGACCGCTCCGCTGGATCCGCTGGCTGCCGAAGATCTGGAAGTCGATTCCGCCGGGAAGTCTCACTTCTGGACTCCGGCCCGGCAGGCCGAGTGGATTGAACGCACGCTGCCGGTCCTGCTGTCCAAGCAGTCGGTGGTCAGCACGAGCTGGCTGCACTACAGCGACGCCGTGCCGCATCGCTTTCCGCATGCCGGCCTGATTTCCGCCGATGGCATTCCCCGTCCCGGCCTGGCCGTATTCAGCAGCTTCCGGCAGGATTACTGGGAAAGCGCCTCCGAGGCCGACACGGTCGTCTGAGGGGGTCGGGTTCCGCTGGCCGCCCTGTTGCTTTCCCGGAAGGCACTCACTTGGCCGGCACGCTCGTGTACCGCACGCTGACTGAAGACCGCGTGACACCGAAGACCCGGCGCACTTCGCGGTAACCCTGTTCCAGCCGCGGGCCCTGGCCGGTGGCATTGCCTGTCTGACGGGCGAAGTCCCGTGCCTTTGTCGCTGGTGGTTCGTCTTCTGGCGGAGGCGCATCTTCGGGGAAACAGGCGGCGAACGTGACCGTGATCGTGCCTGCTCCGGTGGACTGCGGCAGCAGCCTGGCCACGGCACTTTTCGAATATTCCATCACCTGAAAGGCGTCGCTGGTGCTGTTGCTGCGGTGCCAGCCTTTGATCAGCCCGCTGCTGCCGGCTGGCAGGACGACGACCTCGTAGTTGGTGTTCTCGCTGAAGGCGAACAGGCTCAGCCCGTCGATGGAAACCGAGGCCGCCGCTTCCTCCTTCGAGCGGTTCAGGATGCGAATGGCATACACCTCGTCGCGGGCAATCTCGACAAAGGCCTGCCCGTCCCGCAGGACCGGCTGACGGACGACATAGTTATCGCCCTCCCGCACCAGCACCTGAATGGCATAGGAGCTGTCGGCCGCTGCGGAGACGGCATCGTCGTCGATGACGGCTGTCGGGCTGTCGAGACTGCGGACCAGTGCCCTGTCCCGCGCGGCGGGTTCGGCCTGCGGGTCGAGTTCCACCGTCGTGCCGAACAGCGAAGCCAGGGTGGCATCGCCAAACACGCCGCGGCGAAAGGTTGTCAGCTGCTGGCCGGTCGCGTTGTTTACGATCTTCCCGCTGATCATGGCGGCCAGCTGGCCGCTCCGGGCGTCGGTGACGTCGGCACAGTTGCCTTCCACCGTCCAGGTCGCTTCCGGATTCGTGGCGATGCCGGCTTTCTGCAGTTCTTCGGACAGGATTTTCGCAATCCCCGGACCGGCGGTCGCGTTCAGCTTTGTTTCGGAATCGAAAGTGAAACGGCCCATGGCGATGGACTCTTCTCCCAGGCCCTTCAGCAGTGAGGCCACATTCTTCGCCACCACGTTCAGTTCGGCCCGCAGGTTGGTGCTGGCTGCGGCCGGCCGGCAGTCTGTCAGCAGCAGGCACAGAATCGGCAGCAGCAGAGCCGCCCTGCGGCAGAGGCCCGGTGGCGAAAGTCGGATCAAATTCTGCACGGTGTGTGAACTGGCGGTATTCATCTTCAGCTCTTCTGTCTGATGGGGAGTTAAGCGGGGAAAC
>JAGQPV010000400.1 GCA_020426545.1 Planctomycetaceae bacterium | reverse complement strand
ATGCCATCAGTCTGCACGGTCGTGAGGAAACACAGCCAGATGACAGTCTCCGCCAGCCGGTTGCGGTTCGGACGGGACGTGAGATTTCTGAAGTCACGGGTAGAGGCGGACAACTTCGGTCTCCGCCTGGCAAGGATTTGTGGCGTGAGCAGCACCTATTTTGCCCGCAGTCAGGATGTCCAGCCCAACTGGTACGTTCTCGATGCGAAAGATCATATCGTTGGCCGGCTTGCGTCGCAGATTGCGACCGTGCTGATGGGCAAGCACAAGCCCATGTATACACCGCACGTGGACTGCGGCGATTACGTGATCGTGCTGAATGCCGGCAGCATCCGGTTCAGTGGTGCGAAGCTGGCCCACCCCCGGAACCCGAATCACACCACCAAGATGGAACGGAAGACCTACGAACGGTATTCCGGTTATCCCGGCGGCCGGACGGTCACCAAAGCCATCGACGTGTGGGAATCCAAGCCGGAGAAGATTCTGTACGAGGCCGTTCGTCGGATGATGCCGAAGAACAAGCTCTCGCGGCAGATGCTCAAGAAGCTCAAGCTGTGTGTCGGCACGGAGCATTCGCACCAGGCCCAGCAGCCGCAGGATTTTCCCAGCCATCTGCTGCCCCGCTGAAGCTGCAGCAGCAGCCAGCGGCAGTTGACAGCAGACAGTCTCTGCCCGAGGGCAGAGAAATCCAACAGGACCACCCGGAACTCCCGACGGATTTTCCGGCAGTCAATCGTGAATACAGCAGACATGCCGGCAGTACGCAGCCGATGGGTTTCTGCCCTGGCCGCTGGCAGCAGCGGCTCACTGAATGATTAGAACATCGGGGAATCAGGTCGATGGTTAACGAAACACCCGAAGAAACTCCTGCGGCTCCGGAAGAAGTCACGCAGGAATCTGCCGCCACCGAATCGGCTCAGGCCGAAACACCCAGCCCTGCGGCAGCGGAAGATGCCTCACCGGGTGAAGGAACTTCGGAAACCGGAGAAGACACCACCGACGAGAGTGGCGGTCTGACTCTGGGTTCCGGTGCTCCCGCCGAGGAATCGGAAGGCCCCGTGGCCGAGCCGATGATTCGCGGCAAGGTGGACCGTTTCGGCGTGGCCATGGGCACCGGACGTCGGAAGACCTCTGTCGCCCGTGTTCGTATCCGCCGCGGAACCGGCCAGCTGACCATCAACAATCGCACCCTGGACGACTTCTGCCGGGTGGAACGCGATCGCCGTCTGGTCGAAGCCCCGCTGAAAGCGACCGACCAGCTGGGCAAGGTCGACGTCTGGGTTCGGGTGACCGGTGGCGGAACCACAGGCCAGGCAGGTGCCATTGTACTGGGCATCGCCCGGGCCCTGCAGGTCATGGATCCCAGCCTGCACCATACTCTGGCCAGCGGCAGCTACCTCACCCGTGACAGCCGCATGGTGGAACGGAAGAAGTACGGATTCAAGAAGGCCCGGAAGAGCTTCCAGTTCTCCAAGCGTTAAGCGGTACGGCCCCGGAAGTGGGGACTGCTGCAGGCTCTCGGCCTGACTCGCTGCTTCAGCGTTCGCAGTTCTCTGCTTCCACCTGCCGGACTCTGCCTCAGTTTCAGATGACGCCCCGGGCAGCAGGAATGATTTCTGCTGCCCTGTGGTCATTCTCTGGACGGCGGAGTTCCCCGCACGGTCGACAGTATCCCCCTGCGGGGCCTGCCCCGAAGACATGGCCGTGATGAGCGGCGACCGGCCAGAGACTTTCCGCACGGGTGCGGTTTGGATTCAGTGGGGAACATCTCCACAGGCAGTTCCCGCGGTGTGCCGGTTCCTCGGATATGCTGTCACCGGACCATCCAGATTCAGGCCGGTGGGACACAGTCCGAACGGAAGCACGAATTTCCGCGGGTAGTGAGCAGCGCACGCCTCTCCCTTCTTCTGAATGACAGGCCCTGAAGAGGGCACCAGTCAGGCCAGGCGCTCAGCCGATCTGAACGGACGCCGGCCCCTGCCCGGGCGGACTGCACGGATGGTGGTGAAACGCCCTCCCGCAATCCGGGGGGATTCCGGCCATATATTAATTTTCTGAACCGGCACCGCAGTTCCTGCTGCCAGCCAGTATCGTTCCACTGGATGCCGGCCTTCCCGGTCGAGCTGCGATGACGTTTTGAGCCTGCAGACAGGAACGGACTGCCCGCCGCTCCGGCGGACTGCCTGTCCTGACTCGCATCACTGCTCAACCCGCATACCGCGCCAGCTTAACGAACGGAACCAGCAGCCCGCTGCTCTGCCAGCCACGGGAAGTCGGCATCCGGAAGGACTGGCCTCCACCGACGGGCAGAGCATTCGCCAGCGACATTGAACAGCAGATAACGAGCGGCAACTGCCTGACCCGAATGCCGCCAGACGGGACACTATGGGATGAGTCCCCTCCCCGAATCGGAAGAATCCGTCATGTACGATCGGCTCGTTCTCCCGGATCTGCGGGTGATGATTGCGGAGGACGATGCGCAGGGACTGGCCGAGTTCTGCGAAGTGCTGCACCCGGCCGGTACGGCCGAGATCCTGGAAGAACTGCAGGACGACGAGATCTGGAAAGTCCTGTCCCGCTGCCCGATGCCGGCTCAGGTTGAGATCTTTGAATTCCTCTCACTGCAGCGTCGCATCGAGCTGGTCAGTCTGATCAGCCGCAAGGATCTGACGCGGCTGATCGAGGAGATGTCTCCGGATGACCGGGTCGACCTGCTGAACCGGATGGATGAAGAGCAGGTGGAAAGCCTGCTGCCGCTGATTGCCCAGGCCGAGCGGAGTGACATCCGCAAGCTGCTGTCCTACCCGGAACACAGCGCCGGCTCCATCATGACGACCGAGTACGCCTCGCTGCCGGAAGATATTACCGTCAGCGATGCAATCGAACGTCTCCGCCGCCAGGCCCCCGACCGCGAGACGATTTACTACGTCTACATTCTGGGGGAAGGCCGCCGGCTGGATGGATTCATCTCGCTGCGGGACCTGATTCTCGCCCGGCCAAAGGCCCAGCTGGCCGATATTATGCGGCGGGATGTCATTTCCGTCCACGTGGAGGACGACCAGGAAATCGTGGCGCAGGAACTGGCCAAGTACGACTTCCTGGCCATTCCCGTCATCGACAGTCAGAATCAGCTGGTCGGCATTGTGACCCACGACGACGTGCTCGACGTGGTCCGCGAAGAGGCCGACGAAGACGTGTACCTGATGGCCGGTGTCGCCCCGCTGGAAGACAGCTACCTCGATACCCCCGCGCTGACCCTGGCGTGGAAACGGGGCATGTGGCTGCTGTTTCTGTCGTGCGTCTCGCTGATGACCGCCGAAGTGCTCAACCACTACAGCGGCATCTCCGATCGCCACATGTGGATGATTCTGTTCCTGCCGATGGTGCTGGCCAGCGGCGGCAACTCCGGGGCTCAGTCCGCCACGCTGATCATTCGCAGCCTGGCCGTCGGAGACAGCAGCCGCGTGCACGCGCTGCAGCTGACCCGACGGGAACTGGGTGTGGGGGGCATGCTGGGGCTGATGCTCGCCCTGATTGGTCTGAGTGCGGCGATGTTCTGGTTCCGCCGCACATTCAGCGAAGCGGCCGTGGTGGGCGCCACCATGTTTCTGGTCGTAGTGATGGGCACCGTCTCGGGTGCGCTGCTGCCGCTGTTCTTCCGCCGCCTGGGCATGGACCCCGCGCTGATGTCCAACCCGCTGGTCGCTGCCGTGGTCGATATCATGGGCGTGGTGACCTACTACACCGTGGCCATCATCTTCCTGGGCAGCTGAACCAGCCTGTTCTCCGCACCTGGTGGCAGCTTATTCGGGACGACTGCCACCAGCGGGATTCTGCTGCCGGACTTCCGGGTGCAGGGCTGCATCCGGCCAGGCATCATCGCCGTTCTTCCAGTCATGAAACCGCCAGACGGTCTCTGTTCCACCGCCATGGTGAATGGCCCGCAGCGCAACCGTCTGCAGCCGGTCGAGGTCCATCACCGCCTGGTATTCTTCGATGGCCGGGGCCGTTTCCTGCTGACGGGGACGGGCGGAAATCCACACCAGCCGGCCGCGAACGCGAATAATCTTCAGGCGGTAATCGCGTTCCAGTTCAGCCACCCGCACACCGGCGACCAGGGGCAGCACCTGCTGCGGGCTGCTGTGACTGACCAGCCACGGAGTGTGCGCACTGACCAGCCGCAGTTCGGCCGCGGGGGCCTCGGCAGCCGGACGCTGAGCCGCCAGCCAGCGGTTGCCCGTCCCGGTGCGATTGAGCACGGTCGACTCGTTCCAGATCCATTCCTCGGGCGCTGCCTGCCGTTCCCGCCAGCCAGCAGGCAGAGTGGCTGTTCCCCCCGCTGCGGCAGTCTGTCGGTTCTGCGGATCAACGGGTGACAGCACCAGCCGGCCCTGGTCGGGCTGGCGGAACCACAGCTCGCCGCGCTCCCGTTCGACCACATGAAACACGTGGTCCCAGGTCCTGCGCTCCACCTTGACGCTTTGTTTCGTCTGACGGCGGTCGGCTTCCTCGCGACGGGCGAGCAGTTCCGACAGCTGAATCTCGCGCCCGCTGGCGACTTCCTCTTCCGTCTCACCGGCAGCAGCCAGCCGCACCAGTTCCGCGTCGGACTGGGGATCGATCAGCACGGGGCCTGCATAGTGCAGAGCCTTCAAGGTCTGCCGAGCTGCCGCATCAAACACGGCGACCTGCCCATCTGCGGACACACCCCGGCTGCTGGTGAATTTCAGGCTGGCCGGCAGCATGGTTTCTTTGTCAATCGTCACCTGAACTGCGCTGATAAACAGCTGCTCGGTGCTGTCCCGGGGAATGGCCTGCAGCAGCAGGCTGTCCCGACTGCGACCGCCGAATGACCAGGTGAAGTCCTGCTGCAGTTTTTCAATAGCCACCGGGCCGCGAAAGCGACACAGCACACTCAGAGCATGGCCGGAACACTGAGCATGCTGTACCCGCAGACGGGCCCGTTCGGCCTCGGTCACCGGCATCAGCACAGAAGCCGCCTGCTCCCACCGTTCCAGAGTTTCCACGGCACGGGCATCGGCAGCAGGAACTGCCTGCTCTGTGGAATTCAGCAGCCGGGGAGGAACCTCGTCCCCCGCCACCGTGGAACCAGCCGTCGAAAGCAGAACTCCGGCCGCGCCGAGTACCAGCAGCAGAACAACCGTCGGACGAAATGCAGTCATAGAAAACGGAAGCATGGTGACACCAGATTGGGTTGCAGAAACTGCAGTGAAGCCTGTGCCCGGCAAGGGCCTGGAAGACGGGAAGCCGGTCAGTCGAATCCGCACGAAACCTGCCGGGAAACATGGGCTGGTTTCAGCCGCCGAAACCCGGGATGGAAACGATGAGAAACGGCCGGATGCCCTGCGGTGAACCGGGGGCAGGCAGAGGCCGGAGAGAAGACCCGGCAGCGATGGGGAGGCTGTTGTATCAGACTCTGCTGAACCTGCGAACGGCAGCTGGCCACCTGGGACTGAACAGACGCCCGGATTTCTGCCCCTGCAGCCGGCAACCGGCAGAAACTGCCGGTCGGGCACACCTCCGCAGCGCGGGCGGCCGGCATTCCCCTGATGGATGAGGAAGACCAGAGAGGGGCGAAGGCACGCTGCATCGCTGCAGGCAGCCGCCCGCCGCCGGAAAGGGCCAGACCTCGGAAAGATCAGTCGCCAGCAGTCGTCGCCACGGACGGTTCGCCTTCGGGGCGAACATCAAAACAGGCGGCCTCTTTCGCATTCCGCACCAGCAGCCGGCCATGCACCAGCACCGGGTGATTCCAGGTCATGTCGTCCAGCGGGGCAAACTTCGCAATCTCG
>JAGQPV010000399.1 GCA_020426545.1 Planctomycetaceae bacterium | reverse complement strand
GTTCCTTGCCCGTCTGGCGATCAAAACAGATCAGGTTCCGTTTCGCTCCCTCATCACGGGCCACGGTGACGAACACACGACCCTCAATCACAATCGGACTGCTGTTGCCTGTGCCTTTCAGCTCGGTCCGCCAGCGAATATTTTTGTCCTTCCCCCACTCGGTGGGAGGCTTCTCCCCGGCCGCAATCCCGCTGCCGTCCGCTCCCCGGAAACCGGGCCAATCGGCTCCCCGCGCCTGCGTGCTCAACCATCCGCCCAGCAGCAGCCCCGTGGCTCCTGCTCCCACGGCAGCTGCCACCAGCAGGCGGATCATCTGTTTTCGCCACTGAGAGTCCACCAGCACAGCACAGCGAACACGCGAAACGGGCCGATGTCCCATCGTCCGTCGGCGGGAGAATCTGCGATTCATGAAAGTCTCCGGTATCATCGTGCCCGAGCAGAACCAGAATGATCAGCATTCACCACGCGGAAATCTCACTCAACATCACCCGCCTGGCAGGCGACGCAGTCCAGTTCCCGTAGTATGCGGGAGACTCAGCCCGGGATTGCGGAGTGAACAGGCTGGCCCGGGTCCTCAAGGGGGAACGACCGGCGGGAATGTGAGAGATTGTTCGTCAGTTAACTGTAGCGCACCCGTCAGGCAGGATCAACCTGCCAGCCCCCGGCTTTCTGCCCACACGTCCACCTGCATCAGCAGCCGGCAGTGCGACTTCTCTGCCAGGCTGACGGCAGAGCGGGCCGACCCTCAGCCGATTTCAAATGAGGTGACCCCGTACATTCGGTCCAGCGGCAGGGCGGGGGCCGGGCCCCGGTACATCCTGGCCGTCTCAAACGAAACCTGCATGCCGTGTCTCCCCGCCAGTTCGACTGCCAGGGAATTCGCTTCCGGAACATCAAGAAAAATGCGGTCCGCCGCGCCAGCGCGGCACTTCAACCCGCGAAACAGTTCATCCGCCAGTTCCGGGCGGTCGGCGTACAGCGGGCCGATTTTATAACCCGTGCGGCACCGGCGGATGACACCATAGCCGGCCAGTTCGCCATCCTGCAGCACTCCCAGGGCGTGGCTGTCCGGCTGGCAGATCCAGGCTCGCAGAAACTGCGACCTGGCGGCCGGCAAGAAGGGGCGATCATAAGCCTCAACAACCTGAAACGGCAGCGCCGAGAGTTCAATGATCCCGCCAGGACGAGGAGAATCGCCTCCTCCCGCCCCCTCATAACGGACGTTGCGGCCGGCCAGCTCGAAACCGGACTTCCGATAGTTCTCCTGCTGAGCGACAACGCCATCGAGGCCGATTGTCACCCCCGCCAGATAGCGCAGCCCCGCATTCCAGATCTGAATCCCATAGCCCTGGCCGCGGTACTCCGGCCGGACGATGTAAAACCCGAGGAAGCCGAACGAGTCGTCGTATCGCACCACCGAGATGGTGGCAATGGGTTCGTCATTCAGCAGGCCAATCAGAAACCCCTGCGCGTCGACCGCGTAATAACACCTGGCATCATGCAGACCCGGGTTCCAGCCTTCCCTGGCCGCCCATTCGGCCGCCAGGTCCACTTCGCCGCGGTGCATCACCCGGATCCGGTAGCCATTCTCCGGCATCGTTCGCCCCCCGTCCGCGCCCTGCTGCGTCATGTTATTTCAGTGCGGCTTCCGCATAACCCACCGCCAGTGTTTCTTCAGCTCCGGTGGCCCCGTTATACCACAGCCGCACCTTGCCGGCCGCTTCGTCGATAATCACCACCGGAGCCTGCAGGTAGCGTGAATCAAAGGAGTCTCCCCGCGGCAGCACAATCTCCGGATCGGGCCAGTCCCAACGCAGTCCGTCCTTCGACCGGGCATAACCAATCTCCGGGCCTGTTCCGTACCAGCCGTGATAGCAACCTTTTCGTTTTACAACATGAATCCCGATAAACCGTTCCTGATCGCCATTAACAGCTGTCACCCGACCCCAGTGAACCCCGTCTTCCGAAATCGCATATCCTGTCGGGCCATAATGCTGACTGGGCAGGGTACCGTTGTACCACATTTTATACAGCCGGGTCCTCGGGTCGTACAGCACGGAAGGTTCCCTGAGCGAACCCTGATCGAAGGTCTGCGGGGCACCGAACCCCAGAACCTGCCCCTTCTTCTGCCAGGCTGCTCCATCGGCCGATTCCGCATAGCCGATTGTATTCCCGCGATTATTCTGATAACCGACATACCACATGCGGAACTTCTCCGCCCCGGCATCATAAATGACGGACGGCATATGCACATGCACGTCATCGAATTCATCTGCTTCGCCACGGGTGAGAACCGGAGTCGATTTTCGCTGCCAGTGAACACCATCGGTGGAGGAGGCATGCCCAATCGACCGATAGGCGTAACCGGTTTTCGCCAGGCCGGTATAATACATGTGAAACACATCATCCACCTGGCAGACGGCAATATGCAGCACGCCCCCAGCGTGCCAGTCCTCCTTTCCAGCCTGCAGCACGGGAGTCGGATGACGCACATACGTCAGGGCGTCCGCACCCAGCGAAGTACACCCCGCCTCCTGAGCAACGGCCGGCAGTGGCGGAAACAACCAGAGAATGAATACTGCAGCCTGCAGGAAGGACCGTGGCATGATGTCCCTGTTGATCTATCGCTGATACAGGCTTGTCTGCCTGCTGAAATCGCTCGCCCCGGTCGCCGGGAAGCAGTCGCCAGTTAATCGCGGTGAGTGATATCGACGAAGACAGTGCGATCCCCACGACCAGTGGGAATGGAAATGATTTCGCGGTGACTCCTGCGCTGGCCATTTCCTGCGGTATCGTACTGCAGCACAATCGCCGCGGGGTGTCGGAAGGTGTCGATCAGCCCGAAGAAACCACGTTGAAAGCTGCTGCTGATGGTCATGTTGACCTGGTTCCCGTCGACAGAGGCCAACTCCGGCCACTCGTCAGCAGGGAAACCGTCCCCCCTCGCGAACATTTCCGCAATTCGCCATGTCCAGCATTCCACGTACCGGATGGACGCCGGGTCAATATTCGAGCCAGCGGGAAGATTAAGCGTCAGGATAAACCGGCCGGTCCCGCGGCTGACGGCCAGTTCCGGCAGCACGACAACCCCGAGTACCAGCAGCAGCATGGCAATCATTGCAGAGCGACGCATCAGACTGTCCGATAGACTGGCAGACTCCTCTCTCACGGGCCCCCCTGAGCCTATCCCTGACTTGACGGAGCGTCAATCTGCTGTCAGGCGGGCCTGTGGCGGCGACGCAGGGAATCGCCAGCGGCAGGCGGCCGGAGTGTTCCGCTCCAGTTCCGGGGAACACGGCAATCCGCCCGCCCGGGAAAAAACATGACAGCACTGGCGAACACATGACAGGCAGCCTGACGCAGCACAAGGAGGAGAGGTCGGCCGCCCTTACCCTTCGTTTGCATCGTTCTGCATCGGCTCAGATCGGCCGGATCAGCCAGCTGCCGGAAAGTTCCCCTGCTTCGTGTGATCTGCTAGAATCCGCTGGTTCCTCTGACGAGCCGGCGATTTCGCCCGGCACCTTCAGTCGGAAACTCTCTGGCAGGTCGGAAGATGGCGGACAACTGCATTCACGTTCCGCCGCCCTGCCGTGCTCGTCGGCCTGGAGCATGACTACTCCGGCAGACATCCCCGCACACTGGCTGTCGGGGCCGTAGCTCAATCGGTTAGAGCAGCGGACTCATAATCCGTTGGTTGCAGGTTCGAGTCCTGCCGGCCCTATTTGTTTCATCAGATATCAGGCGGACGCAATCCGTCTCAAACCCCTGATCTGCAGGGGTTGTTTTATACGCGGTGCTTCAGGAGAGAGACGGGAGGAGGTGCGCCGCAGAGTCTGTTCTCACGTTCCCGCCCCGCCCGGGAGGCAACTGAGCAATGACCGCGTCTGGCTTTCCCGGAGAAGGTGCCTCCCGAAGGGCCCTTTTCAATGCAGGAACATGCGTCTTCTGGAAACACGAAAAAGCAGGAGCAGAAGGCCTCTCCAATTGAAGACCCGTCGCCGGGGAACCCGACGGCGGGTGCCTGCTACGGGCAGTCATTCGAGCGACACTGTGCGCAGTCGCAGGGCGTTACTGATGACCGAGACCGAGCTGAGACTCATGGCCGCGGCGGCAATCATCGGGCTCAGCAGCAGACCGAAGAACGGGTACAGCACACCGGCTGCCACAGGCACGCCCAGCACGTTATAGACGAAGGCGAAGAACAGGTTCTGGCGGATGTTCCGCATGGTGGCCCGGCTGAGGCGGATGGCCTGCTCGATGCCCTGCAGGTCGCCCCGCACTAAAGTGACGCCGGCACTTTCAATTGCTACATCGGTGCCGGTGCCCATGGCAATCCCCACGCTGGCAGCGGCCAGGGCAGGGGCGTCGTTAATCCCGTCGCCCGCCATGGCCACCGTGCGTCCCTGCTCCCGCAGTTCAACCACGCGGTCGTGCTTTTCCTGCGGGCTGACACTGGCCTGCACTTCGTCGATACCCAGCTGACCGGCCACGGCCCGCGCGGTGACTTCGTTATCGCCGGTCAGCATGGCGACCTTCAGGCCCAGCCGGTGCAGCCCCCGCACGGCAGCGGGAGTGGATTCCTTGATCGGATCGGTCACGGCCAGCAGTCCGGCCAGTTCGCCGCCAATCGCCACGTGAATTACGGTGCTGCCCTGCCGCCGCAGTTCGTCGGCCCGGGGCTGGTGCGGCTCGACTCCGCTGATGCCCCGCGCTGTCAGCAGTGCCGGGCTGCCGATCAGCACCTGATGTCCGTCAACCGTGCCCTGCACCCCACCCCCGGTGATTGACTCAAAATCGGTGGCATCGGGGAAGCCGTTCTGCTGCTCCCGGGCCGCCTGCACCACCGCCCGGGCCAGCGGATGTTCGCTGGACTGCTCGACGGCGGCGGCCAGCGAGAGCAGCTGTGGTGCGTCGATACTGGTGAAGGTGATGGTTTCCGTCAGCCGGGGCTGCCCTTCGGTCAATGTGCCAGTCTTGTCCACAATCAGCCAGTCGACGGATTCCAGCGTTTCCAGCGACTCGGCATCGCGAATCAGCACACCGGCTTTCGCACCACGGCCCACGCCCACCATGATGGACATCGGCGTGGCCAGCCCCAGAGCGCAGGGGCAGGCGATAATCAGCACGGCCACGGAGTTCACCAGCGCAAAGGCCAGCGGAGAGGGCTGCGGACCGAACCAGGCCCAGGCAGCGAAGGTGAGGAGGGACGTCAGGATGACGGCCGGCACAAAGTATCCCGCGACTGTGTCGGCGATCTGCTGAATCGGGGCCCGGCTCCGCTGCGCAGCGGCCACCATATCGACGATCCGGGCCAGCGTGGTTTCACTGCCGACTTTATCAGCCCGCATCTCAAACGAGCCGGTCTGATTGACCGTCCCGCCAATGACGGGATCGCCCGCCTCCCGCCGGACGGGAACGGGCTCGCCAGTAATCATCGATTCGTCGACTGAACTGCCGCCGGACAGCACGGTGCCATCGACGGGCACACGGTCACCAGGTACCACCCGCAGGCGGTCTCCGGTCTGCACCTGATCCAGAGGAACCACCTGCTCGCCCTCCTCCCGGAGGACCCGTGCGGTTTCGGGCGTGAGTGACATCAGCTCGCGAATGGCGCTGCCGGTTCGCTGGCGGGCCCGCAGTTCCAGCACCTGCCCCAGCAGCACCAGGGCGGTAATCATGGCAGCCGCTTCAAAATAGACCGGCACTTCACCGTGCTCGAGGAAGGAAGCGGGAATCAACTGCGGGAACAGCAGGGCGAACACGCTGAACAGCCAGGCGGCCCCGGTGCCCAGAGCAATCAGAGTGAACATATTAAGG
>JAGQPV010000003.1 GCA_020426545.1 Planctomycetaceae bacterium | reverse complement strand
AGGTGATGGATTACGTCGGCGTCACCGGCGCCACGCCCGATCCGCTCGGCCGGGCCAGCGTCTGCACGGCGGCGAACATCGTCAGCGGCGGCACCTACTGCAACAACGGCATGCTGCCGGTCTACAGGTCGATGCGGATGCGGGATGTCACCGATGGAACCTCGAACACGATGATCGTGGCGGAGCAGTCCGGCCAGGTGAACGGCATCGAAAACAGTGCCAACCCGCTGGGCGGCTGGCATGGCTGGGTCAACAACAGTGGCGAGCAGATGGATCCCGGCACCGACCTGAGCACCCTGACCGCCGTCAATGGCTACCTGGGCGGAATGACGACGGTTCGCCATCCCATCAATTCCTACTGGACCACGGGAGCCCCCTCCAGCGCCAGCAGCGAGTATGAAGTCAACACGGTGATCAATTCCTTCCATGAAGGAGGAATTCATGCCCTGCTGGCGGATGGCTCGGTGCGGTTCCTGTCGGAAAACATGAACCTGCAGACGCTGCTCAACCTGTCGGTTCGCGATGACAACCAGGTGCTGGGCGAATTCTGATCGTCTGAAGTCCACTGGCTGCCGCATCCCGGGTTGAGACCGGCAGCCAGTGTGGAGAACGCTCTGCATTCTGACCAGGGAATTGAGATTTCAGAGGATATTATGAAGCTGATTCGTAATGGTATGACTGCTGCCGCTCTGCTGGCAGCGGCCTGCTGGCTGGCAGGTTGCGGCTCCTCCGAACCGGGGGCCGACAAGGTGACTGGCTCCGTTGTGATCACGGTCACCGCCGACGGAGCGCCGGTGACTCAGGGTTCTGTTAATCTGGCGAACCCGGCGACCGGCGAAGGCGGTGGCGGGTCGCTCGATGAAACGGGCACCGTGACAATCGACCGGGTCGCGGTGGGCGAATACACCGTCACAATCCTGCCTCCGGAAGCGGACCCCGTGCCTCCTGCACCCGGTCAGGCGCCGCCGCCCAATCCCGATGATGGCACCATTCCCGCCCGGTACCGGAGTACAGACACCAGTCCCCTCAAGGCGAAGGTGGAAGAAGGGGAGAACAGCTTCAGCTTCGCGCTGGAGGAATAACCCCGCATTCCGCACAGGCACTGAGTGCCGGACCTGCTGTTTTGATTCCGGCGGCTGCCTTTCCATGCGAAGGGCAGCCGCTTTCTGCATTGGTCTGCCGGGCGAAGAACCAGTGTCACTGGACTGTGCGGCCAGAAAATCCGCAGGCTCAGGCCATCAATTCGAGGGGGGAGTCCAGCCGCTGTCCGGCCTGCTTCCGTTATCCGCCGTACCATCCCCGATCGCTGGCGGGCTGTCTGCTTCTCCGGCGGATTCACTGGACTCCGGAAAGATTCGGACGGCCAGCCTGCCGAAAATGGACAAAGTTACCAGCACCAGCACCACTGCGGTCGCGGCGATCAGGTAGAAGTCCATCCCGCAGGCGACACCAATCGCGGCGGCCGCCCAGATACTGGCGGCCGTGGTCAGCCCTCGAACCTGCCCTCTCGACTGCAGAATCGCCCCGGCGCCCAGGAAGCCAACTCCGCCCACAATGCCCTGCAGTACCCGCAGAGGATCGATCTGCAGATGGTTTCCGCGATTCTCCTCCCCCACTGCTTCCGCGAATTCCGTCGCACAGATCATAAACAGAGCCGCACCAAGCGCGACCAGCATATGCGTTCGCAGTCCGGCCGATTTATCCCGCCATTCCCGCTCCCAGCCCACGCAGGCACCGGCCAGTAGAGCAGCCAGCAGGCGGATGCATGTTTCCTGCAGTTCCTCCCACATTTCGACTTCCCTCTTTCCACATCCCGGAAGTTGCACCACTCAGATGGTGGAACCCTGCGAGGAGACTGCATCGGCCGCAGCGGAATCCGGATCGTCCGGGTCAGGTTCAGCCTGCTCCACCTGTCCCCGCCGCTGCAGCCAGTGAGCCAGCAGCCAGCACAGCAGCGCCCAGATGGTTCCGGCCAGCCATCCGGCCAGCACGTCGGTGGGGTAATGCACTCCCAGGTAAACGCGGCTGGTGCCGACTAGCAGGGTCATCGCCGCTGCCACGGTAATCAGATACACCTTCAGCGAGCGGCGACCGGCACCGGCGGCCAGCAGCGAACCCAGTGTGAGATACACCACGGCCGACAGCATGGAATGCCCGCTGGGGAAACTGCTGGTCATCACATGCGACAGATGAGGCACCACGCCGGGCCGGGGCCGCGAAAAAAGCCGTTTGAGCAGCAGGCTCAGCAGCAGTCCGCTGCCGGAGGCCGACAGCATGAACACCATCATCCGATGGCGACCGTCGAGCCACATGTACCCCGCCACCACGGCGATAAAGAAGATGAGCCAGCCCAGGCCTCCCAGAGCGGTGGCATCCCGCCCCGCTTCCTGCAGCCACTGCGGGCCGACGGGGACGCCGGGATCATCCGCCTGCCGCATCATGCGGACGACCCGTTCATCGAACGTCTGCGTTTCGCCTTCCAGCACGGCATCGGCGACTTCGATGAAGGC
This sequence comes from Planctomycetaceae bacterium, assembly GCA_020426545.1. Lineage (GTDB taxonomy): Bacteria > Planctomycetota > Planctomycetia > Planctomycetales > Planctomycetaceae > JAGQPV01. The sequence goes on along the minus strand of JAGQPV010000003.1, from coordinate 30,578 downwards.
CCAGCCGGCGGTACCGGTGGTCAGCAGAACCAGCAGGACGATCGGTTCCCAGCCACCCACTTTGCGGACCACCCCGGCCACTGCGGATACCGCTGCTGTTCTCTCCCACATGCCGATTGTGTCCCTCTGCGCTGCACCAGTTCCGTCGCCTGACCCGCCCCCGGGCCGGCCGATTCTCGCGACCGCGGTTGAAACCGCAGTCCCGGCGGACGGATTATAATGCAGTCCGGAACACGGAAAGAACCGATGTCTGGCCAGCCGGTACCCTGTGCTCGGCCATCGACCGGGAAGGCATCGGAATCGTACGGTCTGCCGTGGAAGAACCCGGCGTTCGCGCAGGCAGAATCTCTGCAGCGGGAGCGGGCCGGAGCAGGCGGTGCACCCTCGCCCCGGACATTCCCCGGGGAGGCTGCGGAAGAATCCCCCGGGCTGGCTGACTTGTGGCCCGCTCCGGACAGACCGCAGAATCGGGCGCCAGCTGAAGAGCGGACTGGTGGCCGGCTGCGAGGTGCCGGGGGAAATAACGCTCGGCAACAGCGCACTCAGGTCGTACGCGGCTGACTGGCCTGGGTTTCTTCCGTAGGTCAGGCTGTGCCTGACGAATCCAACCCTTGCGGCACCAGGCGGTTATTCCATCTCTGCAGGCACTGCTGAACCAGCCGGCCGGGGTGCACGCAAATACCAGGTCTGGCTTTCTCTTCCTGCCATTGCTCGCTTTACGACAGAGCACCTTTCCGGACAGGCGCTCAGCGGGAGCAAAACCCGGCCAGAGCACACTCAGCCGCCGGCGGGAGTGCCCACATTCGTCTGCCGCAGGCGTTCCCGCGCACGGGACAGCACCGGGCCGATCGAGTTCTCGGGAATACCCAGCTCGCTGCTGATCTCCCGATAGGACTTGCCTTCAAGATGAAACAGCCGCACGACCCGGGCATCTTCCTCGGGCAGTTCTTCCAGCAGCCGTTCGACCTCTTCCTGCTGTTCGATCACCGCAGTGCCATCAGCCGCGATGGACGTCATCACGGGGGCATGGTCGTTCCGCAGTCCCACATGGCCCAGAGCTTCCGCCATGCGGCGGCGGGTCATTTCCTTCACCACCACCCGGCGGGCAATCACCGTCAGATAAGTGGCCAGCGAGCTGTTGCCCCGGAACTGGCGCAGCACGGCGTAGTGATTGGCCACAATCGCCAGGAAAACTTCGGAACACAGGTCGTCCACATCCGCCGTGGACGGCTCGACACTCCGTGAGTGGGCCGTATGGTTGATGACATGGATGAACAGTCCAATGAACCGATCAACGAAATCCTTCCACGCACCGGATTCCCCAGCCAGGCATCGTTTCAGCAGTGTGCGATCGATTTCAGTGAGCGCCATGAACGTCCGCTCCAGAAAAACTGGCGACGATGGAGAAAACCAGCTGCAGAATCTGTACGAAACAGCTGCCCGGGCAGTGTCTCACCTTCATCAGTGGACGGGAAGGGGAAACCGGATACACGATTCCGAAAGGATTCGTGCTGTCTGGAAAATATCGCAGTCCCGGCGTCCGCCACCGACAGCACACCGGGAAGCAGGCAACTTCGCCTGCCGGGGCACCAGAGGCGGCAGAGACCGGGTCATCCACGCTTCACTGTACGCTTCCCCTCCGGGTGAGACAAGATGTGTCTGCCCGTCGGATGGCCCCGCACGTTCGACTTGTCCGCGGAAGGCCGTGTGACCAGTGCGAACCGCTGGATCCGTTGGTGAAAATCCGATTCATCAGAGAAACCGGAGGAACCGGCTCCGGGGATTCCCCCTGTGTCCCGGTCGTCCGGTGGTTTCTGTCTCCGCCGCCCCGGGGTGAGTCCGGGCGGTTTTCCCGGCCGGGTGGCAGCCAGTCTCAGCGGGAATCGGGTTCCCTGTTCAGCAGGCGGTGGAGAACTGATACAATCTCTGAGGCCTGGTACGGAAGATGTCGGACAGCTGAGCGATTGATCGTCTGCTCAGAACACCTGTTTCCAGGCGGCGAACCAGACAGCGAACAGGACAACAGAGGAATTCCATGCGGCACACCAGCTGGCAGTCCACGGTGATCGTCTGCGGCCTTCTGTCTGCAGTTTGTGTCTTGTCCCGGCCCGGCAGTACCGCGGCGGCGCCGGTGGAAGCTCCCCGTCCGCCGCAGAACAGCGAACCGGCCATCAGCCCGGAGATGCAGCAGCGGCTGAAACGTCTGATCGACCAACTGGACAGCGACGACTACGACAGTCGCGAGCAGGCCACGGCCGAGCTGACTTCCATCGGCCGGCCCGCAGTGAAGATTCTGTCGGAATCCGCCGGGAAGACGAGTCTGGAAGCCAGTTCGCGGGTGGTGGGCATTCTGGCTGCCATCTATCGGCAGAGCGCGCGGGTGGGCGAATTCACCACGACGGATGCTGCCGAGTTTGCCCTGTCTGCCGTGGCGGAGGCGGGGAACCGTTCGGCGGCACAGCGTGCCCGGCTGGTTCTGGAGGACAATTCGGAAATCGCGGAGCAGCGGGCGATTGTGGAAATCCGTCGGCTGGGTGGCGTGATCGAACATCAGACCGTCAATCGCGGGCGGTTCATTAACGTCCGTCCGGGCAACCCGGCCGTTCGCGTGCCCCAGCAGCAGTCTCCGCAGATTTCCCACGTGGTGATTGGCGACAGCTGGACCGGCGGCGACGAGGGGCTGCGGCATGTGGCCCGTCTTCGCAACCTGCCCGCCCTCTATGTCAGCCGGGGGAAGAATCGCGCCCCCGTCAGCAATCGGGCGCTGGCCAGTCTGCAGACGGCCATGCCCCAGCTGAATATCCAGATGCGGGGACGAGCCTACCTGGGAGTGTCGGGAAATACCGTCGGGAATGGCTGTCTGATCCAGACGGTGAATCCGGGAAAAGCCGCCCACCGGGCCGGGCTGCAGCCGGGCGATGTGATCACCAGTTTCGATGGGGAGAAAATCGCCGGCTTTGAAGATCTGATCGAGAGCATCAAATCCCACAGTCCGGGGGATGCCGTGGAAGTCATCATCGAGCGGAACCTCCAGCCGGTGACGCTGACCGTCACTCTGGATGTCTGGCAGTAAATCGACCGGTTTTCGGCAGCAGGCCTGGAGGCCGGAAGAGTCTCCAGACAGCCAGACAGGAAGACGCCGCCTGTCCGTCTGACCTGCCAGGCTGGCCCATCAGGCGGAAGGGGCCACGCCAGGCCAGCCTTCCGCCACTGCAACCAGCCGCCCACACGGGCTGGAGTCAACTTTCCGCTGGCGCTGCCGGGAAGGCAGGTCGGTCGTCCGCCCGGGGAGGAACCTGCTGGAGCGACCGCGGCAGTCATTTCCCGGACCGGAAAATTTCACGCGGCGGAGTTCCTCCGCCTCAGTCTGTTCAGGGACCGAACACACCCATGGCCACCGCTTCACCGCCCGCGCAGCTGCCGGAGACGAAGGACCGCCTGCCCCGGCTGTACCGCGACCGGGCCTTCGCCGGGATGACAGTCACTCAGCTGCTGGGCGCATTCAACGACAACCTGTTCAAGCAGCTGGTTCTGCTGCTGTGCGTGGATTACGCCCTCTCCACCGAGATGAGTGCCGGCAAGGTGCAGGGACTGGCCCAGGGGATGTTTGCCCTGCCGTTTATCCTGTTTTCCGGCTTCGCCGGCTGGATCTCCGATCGCACCGTGAAACGCTCCGTGGTGGTGGCCAGCAAGGTGGCGGAAATCGCCGTCATGCTGGGAGGGCTGCTGGCCTTTGCGTTTTCCGGCCTGTGGGGCCTGCTGGCCGTTCTGTTTCTGATGGGCATGCAGAGTGCGTTCTTCGGCCCGGCCAAATACGGCATTCTGCCGGAGATGCTGCACGAGAATGACCTGCCCCGGGCCAATGGCCTGATTCAGATGACGACCTTTGTGGCCATCATCCTCGGCACCGCTTCCGCCGGGTGGCTCAAGGAAATGTATCCCGATGCGCTGTGGGTCGTCTCGCTGTGGTGCGTGGGAATCGCCGTGCTGGGTACGCTCAGCTCACTGCTGGTCCGGCGGACTCCCGTCGCACACCCCGGCCTGGAATTTCAGGTATCCTCTCTGGCAGTCAGCCGCGACACCATTCGCATGCTGCTGAACGACAGGCCCCTGCTGAAGGTGCTGGCCGTGTCTTCGCTGTTCTGGTTCGTGGGAGGCGTGGTTCTGCCGGCCGTGAATGAATTCGGCAAAGTCCGCATGGGGCTGGGCGACGGGCGAACCAGCCTGCTGGCCACCTGCATGGGCGTGGGAATTGCACTGGGCTGTGTGATTGCCGGCCGGCTGTCGCATTCCACGGTCCGGTTCGGGCTGGTCCGTCTGGGAGGCTGGGGACTGTTCTGCGGGCTGCTGCTGCTGACCGCTCTGGGTCTCACCGGCATACCGGCGGAAGCCACCGTGGCCGGTGCGGAGGCAACCTCCACCATCGCCGTGGCAGAAACCGCCCCGGTGGTACGGGAAACACTGGGCAGCATGCTGCTGCCCCGCTCGCTCCCGGAGCTGACAGCCCGGCTGCTGCTGACAATGCTGGGCCTGTCTGCCGGCCTGTTTGTCGTCCCGCTGCAGGTCTTTATGCAGTCCCGCCCGCCCGCCGATCAGAAAGGGCGGATGATCGGGGCGATGAACCTCGTCAACTGGATCGGCATTCTGCTCTCTGCCGGATTCTACGCCGCCGGCGGACATCTGCTGGCAGCCCGGTCTCTGCCCATGAGCTGGATGTTCGCCGCCACCGGCCTGCTGCTGCTGCCCATCGCGCTGTTCTATCGCCCGGCCGACTGCCCGCTGAACTGAATCTTTCGCCATCGGCAGCCCGGTTTGACTGCAGGCAGCTCGGTGCCTGCGGCGTGCAGGGTTCCGTCGGCTGATCCCGGAGCGGCCCGCGCGCAACAGCAGCGGCTGGCGCGGGATTGTCCTGCTGCCAGCCGCTGTCTGTCTGCTGCGTCTCGTTCTTTTCTCTCTTGCCCGGCTTCTCTGCTCTTCAGGCCAGGGCAGCTGGGTGGCTCACCACTCGCCCAGCACCTGATTGTCGGCCCGTGCTCCCAGGTTCCGCCAGATGGTCAGGCTGATGTTTTCGCTGGCCGAACGGGTGGAACCGTCCATCAGCAGCACGTGCACCACGCCTTCATGCCAGCTGCGGGTCGTCACCGCCGCATAGGTGGGGGTGGTGCAGCCGTTGGCTTCGCGGCAGCTGTTGAAGTCTCCGTCCGGCTCCGTGGTGGAACCATCGGTGATCGGGGTGATCTTGTTGGGGGTGAAGGTAGTGGTGAACCCCGTCTGATGGATCCGGCCGTCCACCCATTCCGTATGGCCGGAACTGGAGTTGGCACCAATTCCGCCACCGGTTTTCAGACTTCCATCGGAGTACGACAGAATGCTGGTCGGTACGGCCGTGCCGGCAGCGGACGGATTGGCCCCGTCACGAATATACGGGGTGAAAGTCTTCACTTCGCCGAAGGCCAGGGTGTTGGTCATTCCATCGACGAAGTCCCGCGGGCGGAAGCTGCTGTTCACGCAGAAAGCACCATCGCCCTTTTTGCCGTTCGTTTCGTTCCAGTATTCCCACGTGCCCCCGTTAAACCCGTAGTTGATCGGGTAGATCTCCAGCCCCCCGTCGAGCCGCACCTTGTCGTTTGGTTCGCTGGGGCAGAGGAAGACGGGCACCCGGTCCCTGGCCGGGCTGACGCCCTTGGCATAGTTCACCGAGAAATTGACGTTGTTGTACATCGCTCCCTGATCGATGTACGGCAGAATCCGGGCCTGCGCGGACCACTGGCCCCCGTTGGTCGCTCCAGTGGGGTCACTGGCCATCGCCAGCGGGAACACATTGTAAGTGCTGAGGTAATTGTGCAGGGCCAGCCCGATCTGCTTCAGGTTGTTCTTGCACTGGCTGCGGCGGGCGGCTTCCCGGGCCTGCTGCACGGCAGGCAGCAGCAGAGCAATCAGAATGGCGATGATGGCAATCACCACCAGCAGCTCAATCAGGGTAAAGCCCCGCTGGCGGCGGGAGACGGGCGGTCGATCAGTCGGGCTGGCTGGCATTTGTGGTCTCTTGTTCTGCTGATGCTGACTGGCGGGAATGAGAGAACCATGTGCCCACGGGTCCGGCGGGTTACGCTGAAGCACCCGGCTCTTATTGAGAATGAGTCTCAGTTCCACGGATTCTAGCCGGTTTCTGACTGAATTCAATCCTCCCCGGCCTGCCTGAGGATAAACGGTGCTCAGTCCCCCAACTGTCAGTCGCAGAACACGTTACGAGGTGTTCGGCCTCGTATTCCTCCCGAGATGGCTTCTTCTGGGACAGATTTTGTCCACGCGGAACGCCCGGCAGGCCGGTTTTTTCTGCCCTGAGGTCCTGCCGCCAGGGGCTGACTGCCGGCAGCCGGAAGAACTGCTGTCAGCAGTGCATTCGGGGCGAAACGGAGCGTGTTCCGCGGGGGTTCAGGGGGTATCCAGCGGTGCCCTGGCCGGTTTCAGGCTGGTTTGGCCGGAATCTCGGCTGACAGTGAGACACAGTCCTCGGAACCGAAGCAGAAAGAGGGCCGGAGCCGAGAGAGAACCCGGCCACCGCCGGCGGGGGCGGACTGCCGGATGCTGGCGGTTGGCGGCCGGCATCCCCCAGTCAGAACGGACCGGGGGCCAGCACGCGCCGGGGAGTTCGCGGAAAAAAGCAGGGGGCCGCTGCGGCAGACCGCCTGCCGGAACCGTTTCGCCAGTCAGCCCCTGCCAGGCCGTACTGACTGGTCTGGATTTCTTCCGCAGGCCTGGCTTTTTCTTCCTGCCTTCGCTCGCTTGACAGCAGAGCACCTTCCCGGGCAGGCGTTTACTGAGCCATCGCGGTCCGCAGTCGTTCCAGCAGGTTATGCTCGAGGGCCAGGTCGCGGCCGGAAGGAATCCAGCCGGACGGGGTGGACTGGCCCACCACCAGATTCAGGTCCCGCTGCAGCGGACTGTTTTCCTGGAACGTCGCGCCGCCGGGGGAATTCGCCGCCACACCCGGCATGTCTTCGATTTCCTTGAGCACCTCCACGGTGATCAAAGTGGTCCCGGGGCTGCCGGCCGGAGAGAGCGAAACCAGGACTCGGCGGCGGATGGACTGCAGCGTGCTTTCGAGCCGGTTTTCCAGCCCGACCGAATCGCTTCGCCAGGGTTCCAGCACGCCCGAACCGACCTGGTAGCCGGTTTCGATGATGCCATCGAGCCTGTTTTCCCGCTCAATGTCGAACTGATAGGCATGCAGCACGTCGATGGCCCGCTCCCAGATGACTTCCGGGTGACTCCCGTTCACAACAATGGAACTGGACTGAGCCGTGGCCAGCTGCTCCGGGGGAACAGTTGCCGGAGCCATGCTGCACCCGCCAGCCGAGAACAGAGCGACTGTTGCCAGCAGTTCCTGAATCCAGAGGCAGCGAGACATCGGTCGGGACACTCCTGTGGCAGCAGAGCTGCTCAAACGGTCGGTTGGTGCCCGGTTCGGGCAGGCGGCCAGAGTCCTGCTGAGCAGTCCCGCGCGGTGCGGGGCACCGGCAGCTGCGAAACAACATTCCATTCAGGCTGCGCGATTCCGGGGAATTCCCGTCGGGCAGCCGGTACGAAGTGAACAGGCTGGGCTGAGGCGGTATCTGCCTGCGACAGCAGGGTTGAGCCGCATCAGATTCAGCCCGGCGTGGCTTCTGTTGTCGCGACGTCGATCCTGTCGGCAGTCAGGGGTGACAACCGCTCAGGTCAGGTGAGGGGGAATAACCGGGAGGGGGAGAAGTCTGGATGTGAGCCACCCGCCATGCACCGGCGGATTGCCAGCTGACGGGCTGCTTGCGCGGGAGTCTCGCAGGTTCGCTGTTTTCGGGCAAGATCATTCCCAGTACCCGGAAAAACGGGATTTTCGAGGCAGATTTTCCGGGCAGCCGGATTTCGTATTCTGTATTACACTCCGCCGCCTCTGTCTGACGTAGAATAGAGGTCAGACTCGCTGCCGGAAGTTCGGGCTTCGTCTCGGCTGTGCTGAGCGGGGTTTGCCCGGGTCCGGTCATCGAATTCTGTTAATCCTGCTGGAATCGGCTGTCCTGTTTCATCGGCTGCGTCTGGCCCGGCAGTCCGCTTATTCCGGTACCCCCGCCATGGCGGCAGTCCTTCAGGGCTGAATGGAACACTGCATTATGTCTTCACAATCCAACCCGTCCGACTCCGCAGCGGCCCCGGTGCAGCCCGGGACAGACTCGTCCGCGACCTCTTCCTCATCGGCGGGGGGCGGTTTTGGTGTGTTCGTGCTGGTGATCGCCCTGGTTCTGTGCGCGGGAATCGGTTTTTCCACCCTCATGAAGCAGGGAGTCAAGCAGCAGGAAGGCGGGGCCTGGCATGGCGGCGCTCAGGCCGGGGCCGAGCTTCCCCCGGTCGAAGCGGCCGGCTGGATCAACAGCGAAGGCGTCTCGCCGGAAGAGCTCAAAGGGAATGTGGTGGTGCTGCACGGCTGGTTCGTCGACTGCCCCTACTGCTGGCGCGAAGCTCCCGAACTGGTGGAGCTGCACGAGAAATTCTCAGGCCAGGGAGTGAAATTCGTCGGGCTGACGCACGAAAGCGGCGAAATGATTCCCCGCATTGAAGGGTTCGTTGAAGAAAATAAGATCACCTGGCCGCAGGGTTACGGCGCGCTCGATACGCTGCTGGCCCTGAATGCTGAGTATTTCCCCGTGGTGTGGGTGGTCGGGCGGGATGGCCGGATCTTCTGGAGCACCGACGGGCAGGGCAGCCTGGAGGAAGCCATTCGCCTGGCTCTGGCCGGCTGACAGGTTCTGACCAGCCTGCCGGGTTCCCTCCGCTTCTCAAAATCAGCACTGCGGGGTGCCGGAAATTCTCTCACATGAGATTGCGGAAATTTCAGCACTCCGCTTCACTGTAATTTCCATGAAGCGTGTGTAAGATACCCTCCGTCGCCGGCCCTCGGCAGCTTGCTGAAGCACTCCGCTGGCGACACATCAGGCAGAATCTGGCAGTCCGCCCTGTTCAACCTGGAATTTTCCGGGCTGTTCCACAGGGGTATTCCTGTCCGTTTCTGTCCCCTGCCTGCAGCAGCGCCCGCTGTGAACGGGGTGATGTTCAAACGGCAATTTCCCCAAGTGGGGCTGCCGTCTGAAGATCGGACGAGACCTCAGCACGCTGGGGAATGACCGCTGAGACATTCACAGAATGTCGTGTCGCGCTGGTAACAGGTTCGGTACTTGGAGCCTGAACCTTCTTATCCGCACGGGCGACCACCGGACATGGCCAATGACTTCCCCCAGGTACCTGTACCAGGGGGAGCAGCTGTGAATCCTGAACAATACAGAAGACGCTGACCAGGCTCCGTCTCAGGCCCGGGTTACGGCGATATCATGCTGGCCTGAACGGATGACGTTACATCCTTCAGCAGGGATTCTGCATCGGTGGCGGAAGTGGACCGGGTCGGTCCGGATCAGACTGGTCCGGCGGGAAATTCGGTCCTGGCCGCTGCCGGGGAAGATTCCCGCTGCGGGGTGCTGTTCATCGACCTGCGGCAGCCAGTGAGTCAGGCCGGCGGGCCACCTGAAATCAACACGGTCGGTTCAACAGGCGACAGCAGCCCGAACACCGCGAACCCGGGAAAAGCGAAGTCGGATGCACAGGATTACCAGAGGGCTCGACCTGCCCATTGAAGGAGTTCCCCCGCTGGAGGTGGAACCCGCTCCTCCCGTGCGGACGGTGGCCCTGATTGGCGACGACTACGTCGGCATGAAGCCGGCGATGGCCGTGGCTGAAGGAGACCGCGTCCAGCTGGGTCAGGTGCTGTTCACCGACCGCAAAACGCCGGGGGTCAATTATACCTCGCCCGGCAGCGGTACGGTTCAGGCCATCAACCGGGGAGCCCGCCGCGCGTTTCAGTCCATCGTGATTGCTCTGGACGGAGACGGGGAAGTCGAATTCCGTTCCTGGCGGGACAGCGATCTGACAACGCTCTCGCGGGAAGATGTCCGCGAGAATCTGCTGGCCTCCGGTCTGTGGACGGCCCTGCGGCAGCGGCCATTCGGGAAGGTTCCCTCGCCGGAACGGGTTCCCCGCTCGCTGTTCGTCACCGCGATGGATACCCGCCCGCTGGCGGCCGATCCCGTCCCGCTGATCCGTGAAAACGAAACAGCCTTCATTCATGGCCTGCAGATCCTCAAACACCTGACCGATGGCCCGGTCTATCTGTGTCACGCCGCCGGCCAGGTGATTCCCGGGCACAATCTGCCCGGAATTCAGGCCGAAGCATTCGACGGACCACACCCCGCGGGGCTGCCCGGCACACACATTCACCTGCTCGACCCCGTCAGCGACCGTCGTTTCGTCTGGCATATCGACGCACAGGACGTGATTGCCGTCGGTCGGCTGTTCACCACCGGGCGACTGCCGGTGGAGCGGGTGGTGGCTGTGGGTGGCCCCGGCATCGCGAAGCCGACTGTCCTGCGGACCCGCCTGGGGGCGAGCACCGAAGACCTGACAGCCGGGCGCCTGGCCGATGGCATCAACCGTGTCATCTCCGGTTCGGTTCTGTCCGGCAGGACAGCTGCCGGAGTCCACGCCTGGCTGGGCCGCTATCACGCACAGATTTCCGCCCTGCCCGAAGGAACCGAACGCGAGTTCCTGGGCTGGCAGATGCCGGGCGGCAACAAATTTTCCATCAAGCGGGTTTATTCCTCCACGCTGTCGGGGGCGGGCCGTCTGTTCCGCTTCACCACATCGCAGGAAGGCAGCCGCCGGGCGATGGTTCCGCTGGGCATGTACGAAGCCGTCATGCCGCTCGATATCGAGCCCACCTTCCTGCTCCGCTCGCTGATTATCCGCGATACGGAACAGGCACAGCAGCTGGGCTGCCTGGAACTGGACGAAGAAGACCTGGGCCTGTGTACGTTCGTCTGTCCGGGCAAGTATGAATACGGTCCGATTCTGCGGGACAATCTGACCCGCATCGAGAAGGAAGGATGACCGTTCGAGGATGAAGCCGATACGTAATGTGCTGGACCGCGTGAAGCCGCAGTTCGAGCGGGGGGGACGGCTGGAACGTCTCTATCCGCTGTATGAAGCGCTGGATACCTTCCTGTACACACCGGGTGAGGTGACCAGCCAGGCCTCGCACGTCCGCGACAGTCTGGACATGAAGCGCATGATGGGCACCGTCGTGGTCGCCCTGATTCCGTGTATTGTCATGGCCATGTGGAATACGGGATACCAGGCCAACCTGGCCCTGGACCAGCTCGATCCTGAGGCCGCCGCGGCTTCAGCGGCCGGCTGGCGGGATTCCGTGATGCAGCTGCTGGGTGTGGGTTACAACCCCCGCAGCATGCTGTCCAACCTGCTGCACGGGGCCCTGTATTTCATCCCCGTGTTCCTGGTCTGCAACATGGCCGGCGGGTTCTGGGAAGTCCTGTTCGGTGTGGTCCGCAAGCATGAAATCAACGAAGGCTTCCTCGTTACCGGAATGCTGTTCCCGCTGACGCTCCCGCCCACCATCCCGCTGTGGCAGGTAGCTCTGGGCATCAGCTTCGGGGTGGTCTTCGGCAAGGAAGTCTTCGGCGGCACTGGCCGGAACTTCCTCAACCCGGCCCTCACCGCCCGGGCCTATCTGTATTTTGCTCACCCCAAGTTCATCACGGGCGATACCGTCTGGACGGCTGTGGATGGCTATACCGCGGCCACACCGCTGGGAGCCCAGGCCATTGCTCCGGTGCAGACGGGAATTACTGCGATTACCGGGGCTGAAGGGCTGAACTTCACCTGGCTGCAGGCCTTCCTTGGCACCATCCCCGGTTCGATGGGCGAAACATCGACCCTCGCCTGCCTGCTGGGAGCGATCCTGCTGATTGCCACCGGTATCGGTTCCTGGCGAATCATGGCGGGCGTGCTGATCGGCTCCATGAGCCTGGCCGCACTGCTGAACTACCTTGGCAGCCCCACGAACCCCATGTTTGCCATGCCGGCTCACTGGCACCTGGTGGTGGGCGGCCTCGCCTTTGGCCTGGTGTTCATGGCCACCGACCCCGTCTCTGCCTCCATGACAGAAACCGGGAAGTGGTACTACGGAGCCCTGATCGGCGCGATGACGATTCTCATCCGCGTGATTAACCCGGCTTTCCCCGAAGGAATCATGCTGGCGATTCTGTTCGGCAACGTGTTTGCGCCGCTGATCGATTACACCGTCGTTCAGGCGAACATCAGACGGAGGCTCGCCCGCAATGCCGCGTGATTCGATTGCCCATACACTCAAGGTCACCATCATTCTGTGCGTGGTCTGTTCCGTCGCCGTTTCCCTGGCGGCGGTGGGCCTCCGCGATCTGCAGAATGCCAACCGCCTCGAAGAACGGAACCGCAACATTCTGATTGCGTCCGGCTTTCTGGTGGAAGGCCAGGACACCGGCAGCGACGGCCGGAACATTGAAGAACTCTACGAGGCACACATCGTTCCGCGGGTGATTCGGCTGGAAAGCGGAGTCACCGTGCCGGAAGACCGTGTCCCGCCGGAAGCGCACTCGCTGAACAAGATGCTGCAGAGCGATAAGCTCAGCGACCCGCTCAGCCAGAGTGAAGACATCGCCGGGATTCGCCGGCAGGAAAAATACTCCGTGGTGTACGAAGTCCACGATGATCCGGAAGGCCCGATCACCGGCTGGGTGCTGCCGGTCCGCGGTTATGGTCTGTGGTCCACGCTGTATGGTTTTCTGGCTCTGGACGAAGACCTCTCCACCATTCGCGGGCTGACATTCTACCAGCATGGGGAAACACCGGGCCTGGGTGGCGAGGTGGATAACCCCCGCTGGAAGGATCTGTGGCGCGACCCGGATCATCCCAAACAGGCTTTCGACCAGGATGGCGACATCGCCATTCAGGTCACCAAGGGAGCCGTCGATCCCCAGGATCCGGAAAGCTCGTTCAAAGTGGACGGCCTGGCCGGTGCCACCATCACCACCCGCGGTATCAGCAGCCTGCTGCAGTACTGGCTGGGTGGAGAAACCGGCGAACAGGGTTTCGGCCCGTTTCTCCAGCGCCTTCGCAGTTCAACTGCCGGAAAGGAATCGGTGCCCCGTGGCTGATGCCTCACCGAAAAAAGTCCTGTTCGGGCCCATCCTGAACAACAACCCCATCGCCCTGCAGGTGCTGGGGATCTGTTCGGCCCTGGCAGTCACCACCCAGCTGAAAACTTCGCTGGTCATGTGCCTGGCCGTCACCTTCGTGGTGGCCTTCTCCAGCGCTGCGGTGGCCTCCATTCGCCTGCAGATTCCCTCCAGCATCCGCATCATCGTGCAGATGACCATCATCGCTTCGATGGTGATTCTGGTGGATCAGATTCTGAAGGCCTATGCCTTCGGCGTCAGCCAGCAGATGTCGGTGTTCGTCGGGCTGATTATCACCAACTGCATCGTCATGGGCCGGGCCGAAGGCTACGCCATGAAGAATTCCGTCGGCATGAGTTTCCTCGACGGCATCGGCAACGGCATCGGTTACAGCATGATTCTGCTGATCGTCGCCTTCTTCCGCGAACTGCTGGGCTCCGGCAAGCTGTACGGTTTCCAGGTCCTGTCGGTGACCCAGGAAGGCGGCTGGTACGAGCCGAACGGCATGATGCTCCTGCCTCCCAGTGCATTTTTCATCATCGGGCTGATCATCTGGGGCGTGCGGACAATTCGTCCCGACCAGGTCGAAGAAGCCTGATCCACCGGCCGGCCCGCAGTGGCTGGCCATCATCACAGCGGCTTCCCCCTCAGTTGTCTGCGGGTGAATCCTGAACAGAACCACGATTCCCGCCGGGAGTCGTGCGGTATCGAGCGACAGAAATCCACATACCAGCCTGCCGGCCGACTGGCCCGGGCAGACGGACCGGAACCTGTCATCCAGAAGAGGACTTTGCAGGATGGAACATTATCTCAGCCTGCTGCTCAAGGCAGTGTTCGTCGAGAACCTGGCCCTCGCGTTCTTCCTGGGAATGTGTACATTCCTGGCCGTGTCGAAGAATGTGAAGACGGCGATGGGTCTGAGTCTGGCCGTGGTGGTGATTCAGACCATCACCGTGCCGGCAAACAATCTGATTTACCAGCATCTGCTGAAGGAAGGCGCGCTCAGCTGGGCGGGCGAATCCTTCACATCCGCCGACCTGACCTTCCTCGGACTGATCAGCTATATCGGCGTGATCGCCGCCATGGTGCAGATTCTGGAAATGGCACTCGACCGCTACTTCCCCGCCCTCTACAACACGCTGGGCATCTTCCTGCCGCTGATCACCGTGAACTGCGCTATCCTCGGTGGCACGCTGTTCATGGTGGAACGCGACTACAACTTTGCCGACAGCGTGGTCTTTGGTTTCGGTTCCGGCCTCGGCTGGGCTCTGGCGATCTGTGCTCTGGCCGGCATTCGCGAAAAGATGAAGTACAGCGAAGTGCCCGAAGGGCTCCGCGGGCTGGGAATCACCTTTATTACTGTCGGCCTGATGGCTCTGGCCTTCATGTCGTTTTCGGGAATTCAGCTGTAATCGCAGCCACCTGCCCGCAGGTTGTCCCCTCATCTTCAGATAGTATTCCGGCAGAGAGCGGCGTCTTACCATGATGGAAGTTCTGCTTGGCGTTCTGATGTTTACCGTCATGGTACTGGCTCTGGTCGGGCTGATTCTGGCTGCCCGCAAGCAGCTGGTGGCCAGCGGAGACGTCCACCTGGTGGTCAACGATCAGCTCGAGATCGACTGCCCGGCCGGTGGCAAACTGCTGAACGCGCTGGCCTCGAATAACGTGTTTGTTTCCTCGGCCTGTGGTGGCGGTGGTACCTGTGCTCAGTGCCTGGTCCGCGTGACCGAAGGCGGTGGAGATATCCTGCCGACCGAACGGGCACACATCAGCAACCGGGAAGCGAAGCAGGGTTACCGGCTTTCCTGCCAGGTGGCCGTCAAGCAGGACATGAAAATCGAGGTTCCCCCGGAAGTCTTCGAGACCAAACGGTGGGAATGCACGGTTCGCTCCAACAATAACGTGGCCACCTTCATCAAAGAGCTGGTGCTGAACCTGCCGGAAGGCGAAGCGGTCGATTTCAGGGCCGGTGGCTACATTCAGATCGAAGTGCCTCCGCACAAGCTGAACTACTCCACCTTCGACATCGCCGAGAAGTTCCACGGGGACTGGGACAAATTCAACCTGTGGAAGATTCAGTCCGTGGTGGAAGAGCCGGTGTACCGGGCCTACTCCATGGCCAACTATCCGGGCGAAAAGGGCATCATCATGCTCAACGTCCGCGTGGCCACCCCGCCGCCGCGGGCACCCGAAGGAACTCCTCCCGGCAAAGTGTCGTCCTACATCTTCAACCTCAAACCGGGCGACAAAGTCACGATTTCCGGTCCGTATGGTGAGTTCTTCATCAAGGACACGGAAAATGAAATGATCTACATCGGTGGTGGTGCCGGCATGGCCCCGCTGCGGTCCCATGTGTTCGAGCTGTTCCGGAATCTGAAAACCGGCCGGAAGGTGTCCTACTGGTACGGTGCCCGCAGCATGCGGGAGATGTTCTACGAAGAGGAATTCCGGGCGATTGAGCGGGAATTCCCCAACTTCAAATTCAACGTGGCCCTGTCCGATCCGCAGCCCGAAGACAACTGGACCGGCTACGTGGGCTTCATCCATCAGGTACTGCACGATCACTACCTGAAGGATCACCCGGCTCCCGAAGACTGCGAATACTACATCTGTGGTCCGCCAATGATGCTCTCCGCCGTCACCAGGATGCTGGAAGATCTGGGTGTCGAGCAGGACAACATTGCCTTCGACGATTTTGGTGGCTGAACCGGCGGCACCAGGCCCCCCCGGTCTGGTGCGTCGGAGCTTGCAGCGGCCTGACGGTATGGGTTTTCATGTTCAATCCGCTCCGGTCCATCCTGCGGTCTTCCGCTGCCCTGCTCTGCATGGTGCTGTTCGGTCTGTCTCTGGCCGGCTGTCGCTCGCCGAGCGAAGCGGAAATCGAGGGCGCGCAGCTGAGTGGTGCCACCATGGGCACCACCTGGAATGTGCGGCTGACAGATCTGCCCGGCGGAACCGACCGGCTGGCACTGACCCGCCAGATCGAACAGGCTCTGGACAGTGTCAACGCCGGGATGTCCAACTGGCGGGACGATTCGGAGCTCTCGCTGTTCAACAGCAGCACCAGCACCGACTGGTTCCCCGTATCCCGGGAAACAGCCACCGTCGTCAGCGAGGCGCAACGCATCAGTCGCCTCAGCGGCGGAGCCTTTGATGTGACCGTGGCTCCGCTGGTCGGTCTGTGGAGTTTCGGCCCCGACGCCGGACCTCCCGCCGTTCCTTCCACCGCAGCGCTGGAACGTGTCCGTCAGCGGGTGGGGTATACCCATCTGGAGGCTCGCCTCGATCCTCCCGCCCTCCGCAAATCCCTGCCCGATCTGTCGGTGGATCTGTCCGCCATCGCCAAAGGCTTCGGCGTGGATCACGTGGCCCATCTGCTGGATGAACTGGGCGCGGAAGCCTACATGGTCGAGATTGGCGGCGAAGTCCGCACGCGGGGCCTGCGGGGTGATGGCACGCCGTGGCGAATCGGGGTGGAAGCACCCATCAGAGGCCGCCGCACCCTGCACCGGGTGATCCGCCTCAGCGATGCCTCCATGGCCACCTCGGGCGACTACCGCAGTTTCGTCGAGATCGACGGGCAGGAGTATTCGCACACCATCGACCCCCGCACGGGCCGCCCGGCCCGGCACCGTCTGGGTTCCGTTTCCGTCATCGCCGACAGCTGCATGGAAGCCGACGGCCTCGCCACCACGTTAATGGTGCTGGGCCCCGAGGCCGGTTATGAATGGGCCAGTGAAAATCAGATCGCCGCCCTGCTGATTGAACGGCACGAGGACGGCACCTTCACCGAGCAGGCCACCCCCGCCTTCAGCAGGTATGAGTCGCCTGCCCGGGCGGCACAGCCGGCCGCGGAGAACTCCGCCACCGGGGATCACGGGGCAGCCGATGACGACGATCAGGGCGGCCTGCTGCCGATTCTGCTGGCTTCCGGAGCCGTCTTTCTGATTGCGTTTGCCGGCATGGCCGCGGGAGTCATCTTCAGCAATCGCCGGTTAAAGGGCAGCTGCGGCGGCCTGGCCGGAATGCGGGACGAAGATGGCGGTGTGCAGTGCGAATCATGCGGGACGCCTTCTCCCGATTGCAGTGGAGAACCGGCAGAAGCGGGCGGCACCGCTCCCCGGTCGCCCGCCGGGAATGACTGCAGTGCCGACAAAGCCGAAGGCGAGGCCTGCGGCCCGGAGGTTCCCGCTGGCTGTCCCGGAGACCAGGGGAACTGCACCGAGACTGAATGCCCGCTGAGCGCCGCCGTCACCGAGGCCCGCCGGACTTCGGCCAGTGCCCGCTGACTGCCGGCCAGCCGACTTTCCGCCGTCTCGGGTCAGCTGGTGTATTCCGGTGGCGGGCTGCAGCGGGGCGACCAGACTCCGGCGATTTCTGTGGCTGGTCACCTGCCTGGTCGCCATGTCAGGTTGTGGTGAGTGTGCCAGCCCGGTCGGCTGAATTTTCCTGGCGGGTTGTGCTATCGTTCAGCAGGCTGATGACAGCTGCCCGGGAGCGTGTCGTTCTCCGCGAACGACAGCCACGCAGGTGGCAGCCGGTCAGCCGGAATCGAGTCCGCCCAGTTTCTTGAGGACAGAACAGCAGCATGAGCAGCCGACAGGCCGACCTGGCAATCATCGGGGGAGGAATTATCGGGCTGGCGACGGGCTACCGTTTTCTGGAGCGATATCCCGGACGGAAGCTGGTTCTGCTCGAGAAGGAGCCGCAGCTGGCCTTCCACCAGACGGGCCATAACTCGGGCGTGATTCATTCTGGAATCTACTATCGCCCCGGTTCCCTGCGGGCCACCAACTGCCGCGCGGGCCGCCTGGCACTGGAAGAGTTCTGCCGCCAGGAAGAAGTCGCCGTGGATATCTGCGGCAAAGTGATCGTGGCCGTCACGGAGGATGAAATCCCCCGGCTGAACAATATTCTCGAACGCGGTCTGCAGAACGGCATTCGCTGCGAACTGATCGGTCCGGACCGCCTGCGGGAACTGGAACCGCACGTCGCCGGAATCCAGGCCATTCACGTACCGGAAGCCGGCATTGTCGATTACCCCGGTGTCTGCCGCCGGCTGGCCGCCCGCATCGAGGAACGGGGCGGTGAAATTCTGACATCGGCCCGGGTGACGGGCATGTCCCATGTCGGCGGGCGGGTGCAGCTGCAGTCCACTGCGGGCGATGTTGAATCGCAGCTGGCCGTTAACTGCAGCGGCCTGCATGCCGACCGGGTGGCCCGGCTGTCCGGCGCAAGACCGACTTCGCAGATTGTCCCGTTCCGCGGCGAGTATTTTGAATTGAAGCCCGAAGCCGAGCACCTGTGCCGCAACCTGATTTACCCCGTGCCCGATCCCCGGTTCCCGTTCCTCGGGGTGCACTTCACCCGCATGGCTCTGGGCGGGGTGGAATGCGGGCCGAATGCCGTCCTGGCCTTCGCCCGTGAAGGCTATCGCAAAACCGATATCAACCTCCGCGATCTGACGGAATCGCTGACGTACCCCGGCTTCCTGCGAATGGCGGCCCGCTACTGGAAAACCGGGCTGGGAGAAATGTGGCGTTCGGTCAGCAAAGCGGCGTTCGTCAAAGCGCTGCAGCGGCTGATGCCCGAGGTGCGGGCCGAGCACATGGTGTGGACACCCGCCGGAGTCCGGGCGCAGGCGCTGGCCCGCACGGGGAATCTGGTGGATGATTTTCTGATCGAGCCGGCCGACCGGGTGATTAACGTGCTCAATGCCCCTTCGCCGGCTGCCACGGCTTCGTTGAATATCGGCTCGCTGATTGTCGACCGTGTGGCCGAACAGCTGTAATGCGGCTCCGCCGGGTTTCCGGCAGAAAGACTTCTCCATGGCTGAAACCGGTCCGTCTGTCTTTTCCGAAGTCGAGCTGCACACCTTCTGCAGCGATGTCTTCACCATGCTGGGCGTGCCCGAGGAAGACGCCCTGACAGCCGCCAGCGTGCTGGTGCTGAGTGATCTTCGCGGAATCGACTCGCACGGCGTGGCCCGGCTGCCGGCCTATGTGCAGATGCTGCAGGCCGGCCGGATCAACCCCCGCCCGAACGTCCGCACCATTCGAGAAACGCCCTCCACAGCCACCGTCGATGGAGACAACGGCCTGGGCCTGGTAGTGGGCCCCCAGGCCAACCGGGTGGCGATGGAAAAGGCCGAACAGGCCGGTTCCGGCTGGGTGACCGTGCGGAACTCCAACCACTATGGCATCGCCGGCGGTTATGTCATGGAAGCTGCCGAGCGGGGGCTGATCGGCTGGTCGATGACCAACACCACCCGCATGGTGGCTCCCCTGTTCGGGGCGGAGCGTATGCTGGGAACGAATCCCATTGCGGTTGCCTTCCCGGCCGGAGAAGAACCGCCCGTTGTGATCGATATGGCCACCACGGCCGCCGCCTTCGGGAAAGTCGAAATGGCCCGCCGGAAGGGAGAGCAGATTCCCCCGGGCTGGGCCCTGGGAGGCGACGGGCTGGGCACGACCGATCCCGTGGAGATGATGGCCTCCGGAGCCCTGCTGCCTCTGGGCTCCACCCGTGAACTCGGGGGTCATAAAGGGTATGCGCTGGCTGCCATGGTCGATCTGCTGTGCGGGCCGCTGGCGGGTGCCAACTGGGGACCGTTCACTCCGGCCTTCACGTTGCAGTATGCCGACCCCACCCGCAGTGTGGGTGAGGGCCTGGGGCACCTGTTCGGTGCACTGCAGGTCGAAGCGTTTCTCGACCGGGACGAATTCGGCCGGCAGGTCGATGACTGGATCCGCACGATGCGGGGCACGCGGCCGGCCCCCGGAACCAGTGGACCGCTGATTCCCGGAGACCCCGAGCGACTGGCGGAAGCCGACCGGCGGCAGAATGGCATCCCGCTGATCGGCCCGGTGGTCCAGGAGCTGGAAGAGGTTGCCCGGCAGACGGGGGTTTCCCTCAGATGAGGGGCCCTGCCCGGGACTTCACGGAGGAAACCTGGCAGCCGGCTCCGGCAGTACGTTCTGGCGGGTGCCGGCGGGAGTTTGCCTGCCACGCGAAATACAGGTCTTCCTTTTCGATACATTCCCCCCAGACGGGCCGTCCCACGCAGTCGTCGAGAACAGACGGACAGACACAGACTGTCTGAGCGGTTTAAACACACCCGAGTCTTCGTCTGAAGTGAAGAACGCGGGTTCTGTCGGTTGCAGAAGGTGCAGTTGCGGAGAACACTTTGGCGTATTCGCGGGGTCCCCTCCCCATGAAGCGAATGAACCGATGGCGCACCGGGCCTGTCTGTCTCCGCCGGGCGGAGGCCGGGCTGTGGAATACTGCGCATTCTCTCGGGACGCGGTTGCCTTGATGCAGCCGGAAGGAGCGAACATGGCGTCCACACCCCCACCCACCACCCGCACACGCGCTGCGCTGGTGCTGCTGGCCCTGGTACTGGGCTGCGGCTATGCGATGACGCATCTGACGCGGACCGAATTCCAGAACGACGTACGCACCTGGCTGCCGGAAGATGATCCGCAGACGGCCGTGCTGCGCTGGTACGAAAAGCACTTCCCCCTCGAAAACCGCATTCTGGTGGTGTGGGAAGACAGCACACTCGAAGATCCGCGGATCGGCCGGTTTGTCCAGCTGCTGCGGGGCAGTGATCAGCCCGAAGCCTTCGCCGATACCATTGGCCCCGGTTCCGGTTCCGCTGCCGACAGTTCCGCCGATGACGCGGACAGTGATCCCGGGCAGCCCTCCGCGACCGAGTCGGCTGGAATCGTCGGCGTGGCCGATGTGGACAGCCCGACCGATGTCGTCAACGCGATGGTGGACAACGACGTCCTGCGGGAAGAAGCCATTCGCCGCCTGCGGGGAGTGTTCGTCGGTCGGAAGCCGGGCGATCCCGTAGGAGTCTCCATCGCGCTGGATGATTCCGAGCGGAAACGGGAAGAAATTCTCGCCGACATTCGCCTGGCGGCTGTCGAAGCCGGCATTCCGGCGGAATCGCTGCACATGACGGGGCGGGCGGTCACCAGCAGCGAACTCGATCACGAAATGAACATGGCCCGCTGGAATCCCGAAGCCACCTGGTGGTGGCTGCCGTCCAGCTCGCCCGTGCTGCTGACGGTTGTGGTTTCCGTCCTGATGGCGTTCTTCCTGCTGCGAAACCTGCGACTGACTCTGATTGTGCTGGTCACCAGCATGATGACCACGTCCGTCGCCTCCGCCATTGTCCCGCTGACCGGCGGGACGCTGAACATGGTGCTGATTGTCATGCCCACCCTGCTGATGGTGCTGACGTTGTCGGGCGCCATCCATGTGGTGAATTACTGGAAGCACGCCGCGGCGGAAAATCCGGAGACAGCCGTCGACGTGGCCCGCCGGATGGCGGCCCGCCCGTGTACTCTGGCCAGCATCACCACGGCCATTGGCCTGGCCTCGCTGATGACCAGCCCGCTGGAACCCGTCAGCAGCTTCGGCATGTATTCTGCCATCGGCTGTGTGGTGTCTCTGGTGATGGTACTGGTCGCCCTGCCCGCCATGCTGCGGCTGTGGCCCGGACGTCCTTCCGCCAATGCCCAGCCGCTGGATCGGACCCGCTGGCGGGTGCTGGGGCAGTGGCTGTGCCGCTACAGCACACCGGTGACAGCCGCCTGCCTGCTGCTGTTCGCCGTTTCCTGTGTGGGATTTCAGTGGTTCCGCACCGAGACCAAAGCCATTCGCTACTTCCCGGAATACAACCGGGTCGTGCAGGATTACCGCTACGTGGAAGAACACGTGGCCGGGGCCGTTCCGGTGGAAATCGCCATTCGCTTCTCGCCGGAAGCCCGCAACAGTTCGCCCTTCATCGAGCGGATTGCCACGGTCCGGCGGGTGGAGGAAGCTCTGCGGAAGCACCCGGAAATCACCGGCACGCTCTCACTGCCGGACTTCATCCGCGATGAGAACCGCAAAGTCTCCTTCGGCAAACGGGCTTCGTACAACTCGAAGCTGCTGCAGATTGAAGACCGGCTGTACTCCGGCGAGAAAACACACGCCAGCAGCTTCGTGACCGTCGTGAAGGACGAAGGCCCGCAGGGACGTGGTGTGGGGCATCTGGCTTCACCGGGCGATGAAGTCTGGCGAATCGGTGCCAGCGTCTCCATGATGTCCGACGCGAACTACACCATCCTGATTGCCGATCTGGAGGAACTCATCGGCGAAGCTCTCCAGGAGCAGGAAGGCACCGGCTACTTTGTCACGGGGATGGTGCCGCTGTTCCTGCGGACCCAGCAGGCTGTGGTCGAAAGTCTGATTCGCAGCTTCGGCCTGGCTTTTGCCATCATCGCGGTGGTCATGATGGTGCTGCTCCGCAGTGCCCGGGCCGGACTGCTGACAATGCTGCCCAACCTGTTCCCCGTGGGAGTGGTCTTCGGACTGATTTCCTGGGGCGGCCTGCGAATCGATATCGGCACGATGATTACCGCGTCGGTGGCGTTGGGTATTGCCGTGGATGGCACCCTGCACCTGCTGACCTGGTACCGCAAAGGCGTGCAGCAGGGCATGCCGGGCAGCGAGGCCATCTCCAGCTCGCTGGCACACTGCGGCCCGGCCATGTGGCAGACCAGCGTGGGCGTGGGCCTCGGACTGCTGATGCTGTGGCCCGCGGAACTGCTGCTGATCAGCCGCTTCGGCTGGATGATGGCCGCCCTCGTCGGTGTGGCACTCGTGGCCGATATCGTGTTCCTGCCGGCCCTGCTGAACGGTGCCCTTGGCCGGCTGATCCGACGTCGGGTCGCGGTCGATCATGTGCAGCAGGCCGCACGCGAACTGGCGGGGGCAGCTCCCTCGTCCTCTGCGGATGATTCCGGAACCACCACACCTCAGCCTGCCCCGGTGCAGCCACCCGGCCCGACAGCCGACAGCCGGCAGCCGGCGGAGCAGGAGGTTCCTGCCGGCAACAGCAGCCGGCCGTCAGACAATCCTGCGCAGCAGGCCGGCGCGGGCTCGGCGCATATCCGGAAGCCGCACATGGTCGCGGGGCGGAGAAAGAAGAAGAAGCGGGGCTCCCGCTCCAAATCCTGAGAACTTCGCTCCGTTCGACATGGCCTGCCCCGGCTGAACCACCCGCAGCATGGCATCCGGCTCACGCCTGCCCTCTTCCCGTCAGATCAGTCGGGCAGAGCGGGCCGGATGCACCACGGGACCGAGGAACCGTCAGGCTGTGCTTACGAACCGCTGGTCAGGTCGAAGTCGAACTGCTTCTGCTCGGCGGAGACTTCCGCCCGAAGCTCGCTGTTCTCATGGTACTTGCTCAGGGCCGGGTTCGGCCCGCCATTCACCTGCCGATCGATCCGCACACGGTATTCGCCTGCCGGGACTCCGGCGATCGTGTAGCTGCCCGTTTCGTTGGTGATGCTCAGCATGGTCCCCTTGCGTTCGTCCCCTTCCAGAGGAACGAAAACAACCTCCGCATTCGAAAACGGCTTCCCGTCGAGGGTAATGGTGCCCGAAATCTCGACCCGTTCAGAAGCCGGAATTTCGCCTCCTCCTCCGCAGCCGGTCATCGCAGTGCCGCAGAGCACCGCGCCCATGACTGCTGCCACCACTGTTCCCGCCGAAACTGTTCGTTTCTGCTGCATTCGCCACACTCCCATCACTCAGAATTTCTGCTGATTCGTTAAACAGACAGCACGCACAGGAAGCATCCCATGCGTGCTGCACTGTGTATTTCAACGTTTTCCGGCTGTCAGACCATCGGCGCATCACCTGGATGCCACCGAGCCGGCTCCGTTATGGAACCTCGACGACCTGACCATCCTGCGGAGCACACAGGCGGTTCCAGACGGTGCCGCTGATGTTCTCGCTGATGAACCGGACGGTGCCGTCCATGAATCCGCAGTGGACGCCCCCTTCATGATAGCTGCCGACCGTGCCCCAGTTGATTGTCGTGGAGTAGGTGGCGCGGGGGTTGTTGGGGGTGGCGGTGGATGATGTGGTGAACTCAATGTTGCCATAGCTCACCGTGGGATCAAACCAGCTGCGGCCCATGATATGGCCGGCGGGCAGAATATAGTCCAGCCCGGTGGCAAACTCCGAGAAGGTAATCGTGTTGCTGGTGCCGTCCGTCACCTTGTTCAGCTTCATCTGCGAATCCATGCCGGTTGCAGTATCGGTGTTGTACAGCCCCCAGCGGGAAGCAAAGATACCGTTGGAGGTGGAGCTGCCGTGAATGCCGCACAGGCCATAACCGTGAGCCGTTCCCGCCACCGGATAGTTATGCGGTGCGTAGGTGGAATCTTCCCGCAATGGTGCGCTGGGGCAGAGGAAGGCCTGAATTCGCGTCGCGCGAATGGTCGCATTGTTGGCGTGCTGGGGATCGACCTGGAAGTTGATGTTGTTGTACAGCGGACCCTGATCGATGTAGGGCAGCAGCATGGTGTGAACGGTGTAGGCGTACTGCCCGTTATCGGTCACGCAGCAGCAGCCGGGGCCGCTCGAGTGATTCACGCCGCGGGGAATGATTTCCGAGGTCGTATCGATGTAGTTATGCAGTGCCAGGCCCAGCTGTTTCAGGTTGTTGCGGCACTGCGTCCGCCGGGCGGCTTCGCGTGCCTGCTGCACAGCTGGCAGCAGCAGTGCAATCAGAATGGCGATGATGGCAATGACCACCAGCAGTTCGATTAACGTAAAGCCGGATTTTGGTCGCAGTCGACGATTTCGCAGCATGGCGGAACTCCTCAGAGTTCTTCCCGGCAGCGGGACGAACCCACAACGGGAAGAAAAAACAGAAAATGAAACAACGAGCCGTTCGTGGAATCTGACAGCGAAAAACTTCAGCGCAATCAGGTGCGACTTTCCTGATCGGCTGCGAGGCAGGCAGCGGTTGCAGAGGGAGAAGAGCTGCAATGAATAGCTGCCGGACGGTAAGGACGTACAGATAAGTGGGGAAAACTGCGTACAAACCAGAGTGGATTATGTAGAAACAGGCAGTTCTCTACTCGATAGTCGTGAGAAACTCTCGGAAAATCAAGCGAAAACCTCAGGCATCGGAAGAAACCCCATGGCGGGATGGGGGCGGGGAGGTCTATTCCGTGGTCGGCAGCGGGGCTGGTTCAGCGGACGCCAGGGAGCCGGGAGGCCCGGGGGTCTCGGCTCGGAACGCTGGTCAGCGGGGGCGTACGCGCCCTGCCAGCGTACTCGCGACCAGTGCATAAGGAGCCTGCCGGAACGCTATGGAACCGGCCGGACGCGGGCAGCCGCCATCAGCGGAGATCGGCATATCCTGCCGGCTGTAAAGGGGTTAGTGCAGGGGATCGCCGGGCCGGGTACTCAGTGGCCGTGTGAAACGGCATCCGCCTTTTCTTCCGCGGCGCTGCGGCGAGTGTAGGCCGGTTCGATGGTCCAGGCATCGTCGGCCGCTCCGGCGAGCAGCCGGGGAATGGCCAGCCGCAGCAGGGAATCGGCTCCGGGCTGGCACTGTTCGGGAGGAGCGATCCGGCAGCGGTCTTCGAGCAGGGGCTGGTATTTCGCCACCGCCGGCCCGCTGACATAGTCGTCCGGCGACCGCTCGC
The DNA here is from genome assembly GCA_020426545.1 of Planctomycetaceae bacterium. Lineage (GTDB taxonomy): Bacteria > Planctomycetota > Planctomycetia > Planctomycetales > Planctomycetaceae > JAGQPV01. The sequence continues at coordinate 4,981 of JAGQPV010000003.1, read as the reverse complement.
CACACCAGACGTCGGCCGGCAGCAGGCTCAGTGCGCCAGCGGGTTCCATCTGTCCCGGTTCGGTCAGTCCGCCGGACCCGGGCTGCCTGCTGGCCGGTTTCGCTCTGCGAAAGGTTCTGACCGCCACATCGCCCCGCTGGGCATCGGAAATCACGAGGACTTCCTCCACGTCGGCCGGTGCCTGCGCCGCCACGCACTGCAGGGTATCGACTGCCAGAATTCGGCAGCCGGTGGCCCAGGCCAGGGTTTTCGCGCAGGCCAGGCCCACTCGCAGCCCGGTAAAGCTGCCGGGGCCAATGCTGACGGCAATGGCCTCGCATGCGGCCAGAGTCTGCCCGTGGTCGCGAAACAGCCGGTCCAGCTCGGCCACCAGAGTGCGGGCGTGCCGCCGTCCTTCCCGGTCAAGCGACCGGGTCTCGATGGAGGTGGCCGGAAGCTGGCCCGATTCGCCGGCTGTCTCACACAGCGCAATGCTGCCACTGCGTCCCGAAGTTTCGATGGCCGCAATCAGCATTCGCAGTCTTTCCGCACAATTCGAAGTCTCTCGACCGGCCCGGGACCGGGGAGTTCAGGAGGGCCGGTCCGAACCGCCCCCGGCCAGGCGGTCCAGCTTGCCGGGCAGCAGCAGGATCGAGCGGATCACATCGATCACAATATAAAAGCAGATGCCGCACAGATACCACGCGACTGGCAGCATCATGCTCACCACGAGGGTACTGGCGGATACCACCGCCACCGCCAGCGAGGTGGCCCGTGTTTCGTCGCTGCCAAAGCTGAGTGTAACGGCCAGCACCAGTCCACCGGTACCCAGCAGACTGCCCAGTCCGAAATGCACGGGCACCGTCCGCAGTATCAGTTTCAGGAGAGCCGACAGCACACCCACTGCCTCTTCCCCCATGCTGGCTGTCCGGGTGGTGTTCACGTTCAGCAGGCGCGGGTGCAGGCAGAGCATCGCTGTGTAAAACAGCATCAGCACCGCGGTCGCCACCGTCACCAGCTGGGCCAGAGCCGACTGGCTGCTGTCGCCAAAACCGAAAACTGACGACAGAAACCCCGGGCCAAACACCGCTCCCGAGCTTTCCAGCAGTCCGGAAAGCATGGTCAGCAGCATGAAGAAAGGAATCATCACCGGAAAGGCCTGAATCATATCGATCAGCCGGGCCACACCGGTCACCACCGGGCTGAAGGCCCCGTCGTTATAGACCAGCGAGAATATCCACGAGCCGAACAGACCTCCGGAACCCACCAGAAACAGCTGGGCCAGCACATCCAGAAAGGCTGAACCCGCCAGAGTGCTGGGGGTGCCTTCCACCAGGACTTCCAGCGTGCCGAGAATGCGGCTGGCCATGAACTGACCCACCGCCAGCAGCACAAAGGCCAGCACTCCGCACAGAATCGGGAACAGACTGTCGATTCGGGCGCCCAGCAGCACCAGCCACGCCGGGCCAGCCACCATGGCCACGAACAGCGACAGGTGCCCCCACCGCGCCAGACTGCTCGACAGTGCCAGAAGAGCCCGCTCTGGAACCATCTCGCGGACGGAATCCAGCAGAGTCATCCACAGATTGGTCGGTCGCTGTCCTGCCGCCTGCGGGGAGCGGACCGGGCCAGCGGTCCCCCCGCGGGGAATCGTCGGGTGCGCACCGGAGCCGGGCATCGGCACTGCCGCGAACAGTTCCGGAACCGCGGTCGCCGGCATCCAGTCGGGGTTGCCCTGCTTCCAGACCAGGTCGCCTGGCTGCAGCCGTCCATCGCTCGCCAGCTGCTTCAGCTGGCTGAAAGAAACCGGGCCCAGCTGCTTGCCTTCGCGGGCGTAGTACCACTGGCCTTCATTCATCTGTGCATTCCCCCGCTTTGCTGTGTTCCACAGGCGGCTGCCCTGCCAGAACGCGGTCTCCGCGATTCCATGTCTCCGCGTTTCGCTGGGGCGAGTCCGCTGGCGATCCGCACAAAATCCACCGGGCAACACGCCCGGTACGATCCATCCGCTGCTCCGGCTGACCAGTCGCCGCATCTGGACCATCACCACCGGCCCGGGCTGACAGGCTGGAAACCGTACGCCGTTCGCCGCCGACGAGTGGCGTGGCGCGGTTCTCCGGACAAACCTTCAGACATCCGGGACATCTTCCCGTCTGCAGGCGAGATGCCCGTTGCAGCCGGAGGGAGGTCATGCCTTCCGGGAAAACCAGCAGAATTGCCCGCGGGACTGCCCCGCGTGAAAGTCAGGTGCCGGCTGGTTGAGAGCGCAGCGGCAGCCCGGGCGACACGGTGTCAGGCACTATACCGCAGTGGAGAGGGTCACAGAAAGTCACTGCGATGCGGGCCGGGCTGCTTTGCGGGAGGTTCCTCAGCGGGACACTCTGCTTCACCTGCGGGAGACCGCGCCGTCGCCCGGACCGCCCCCTCGAGATTGAGGGGGCATGCGGTGCGGTGGGGCCTGCCTGACAGACACAGGGAGCAGACGCTGCAGGGGATGGTGGCCGTCAGCCAAACAGTTCCGGCATGGGGGCGCCGTCTTCCACGATGAACCGGGGACGCTGACGGTCGTCGAGGTAGGTTCCGTCGACGGGAACGCCCATATACCGGTAAATTGTGGCGGCCAGGTCGCCGGGAGTCACTGGCCGTTCGAGAATATTGGCACCATCGGGAGTCGAGGCCCCGATCACCTGGCTGTGGTTCAGCCCGCCACCCGCCATGCACATCGACATCACAACTGGCCAGTGGTTACGGCCATCGGTGCTGCCCTGCGTGCCCATGTTGGGCGTGCGGCCAAACTCGCCCATGGCAATCACCAGTGTGTTTTCCAGCAGCCCCCGCTCTTCGAGGTCGGAAACCAGCGTGGTCAGCAGGTGGTCAAACAGGGGCAGCAGCGGCTGCAGTCCCTTGCTGATGCCGCCATACACTCCCCCCGGAATTCCGTGGTTGTCCCAGGTTCCGGAAGCCGTGTGATAGCTCAGGTCGAGCGTGACGAAACTCACCCCCGATTCCACCAGTCGCCGGGCCAGCAGCGCCTGCTGGCACCACAGGTGGTCTCCGTAACGGGCCCGGACGGAATCCGACTCCTGTGACAGATCGAACGCCCGCTGTGCCTTGCCGCCCACCACCATCTCGACGGCCTGCTGGCCGTACGTGTCGAGGGCTTCCATCGAGCCGTTCCGGTCGAGGTTGGTCCGCAGACGGTCGAACTGCTGCTGCAGCGAGCGGCGTTCGAGAATCCGTTCGTGGTTCAGTCCACCGGCCAGCGAGAACAGGTTTCCGCCGCTCATTCCGCCGGTTTTCTGCCCCGTGAGCGAATAAACCGGCAGCCGGGCGGCATCGTTCCCGTTGAAAGGATCGTATTCCCGACCGAGGTAACCCGCCCAGGCCACGTGGGAATCGTGCCTGTAAAAGGCCACGTACGGGGGCATGGTCGGGTCGTTTGCTCCGCGGAACTTCGAGCAGACCGAGGCAATCGCCGGGTAGCGGTCGCCCTTGGGGTTCGACCGGGGAGCAGCTTCCAGGTTGCCCGTCTGCATGACCTGGTTGGGCTGGTGGCTGCTCTTCCGGGGATCCACCGAGCGGATGAGCGTGAACTTGTCCATCATGGCGGCCTGCTTCGGCAGGTGCTCGCAGATGTACGTACCCGGCAGGGCCGTCTGAATCGGGGCGAAGGGGCCGCGGTTATTGACCGGACGCTGGGGTTTAGGGTCCCACGTATCGATATGACTCGGGCCGCCCGTCATCCACAGCAGAATCACGCTGCGGCCATTGGTGGAGGATTTGCCGCTCTGCGCCGCCTGTGCCTGATGCTTCAGCAGGCCGGGCACCGACAGGCCGCCGAGGCCCGCCAGCGAGGCTTTGAGCATATTGCGTCGGCTCAGAACCGTCAGACCTTCAGGAACCAGCGGATTGAACGCATTGAAAGCGTGATCGTGCTGGAAGCGATGGCCGGGAGGAATTCGCATGGAAGCCGTCTCCACAGTCGGGCAAAGTCACATTGAGGGAATGCGGTCAGGCAGGTCCATCCGCAGGAGCGATGCTTCGTGGCGGATGGATGAGGGATCTTCAGGAAGGAGGCGGGTGCCACGTCCGCCCTGTCGTGAATTATGCTGCCGATATTCTAACACATCGATATCGACTGGTGCGAGTGTTACTCTGCACCGGTTGTGAAGTACGGGGCAGCCAGCCTGTTCGGGCGCACTCCATTGCAGCTGCCTGATCAGCCGCCTGCAGTCCGCCTGTCTGAACAGCGGGAGGCCGGGAATGGCTGCTTCCTTCCTGCTGCCAGCCGGTAGCTGCACCGTGCCGGCACGTCGCCCGTGCTGCGTGGGAAACCGCCATCGGGCACCGCGACTCCGGTCGGGCGATTCTGCTGCAGGGTGAAGTTGCACGGGGAAGAAGAACACGCCCCGCAGGCCATTTGCGGCCGGGAGCCTGTTCGCCACCGGGTTTGCCCATACCGGCAGCAGGCCCGCGGGAATGCCGTTCCGCTGCATCAGACGGAGGCACGGGGCGGATGCACCGGGGGCATGCACCGGGCCGAGGCATCATGCAGTGACATCCGGCTGCGGGGCCCCGCTCCGCACCTCTGCCTGGGGGGCTCCTGCCGCCGCAGGCAGGTTGATCGGGAATCTCCGCGCAGATCCCCAGTCCCGATTCCCCGGCATGGGGCCCGCTGCCGGGAATCGGGCCGCCCGGCCTCTGGCGAAGAATCAGGCCGGGCAGCCATTTCGGTTACTGGTGTGTCAGGCAGCGCGGCGGTGTTCGGGCTGCTCGGCCACGCGGGCTTTCACTGCCGCCTCGTGCAGGGGCAGGCTGAGTGTCTGCCGTGAAGAATCGAGATTGCTGCCGCGGAAGTACTGGCCCACGAAATAGCTGACCCACATCGCTCCACCGCACACCAGCAGGGCGACCGCACAGCCGGAAAGGGCCAGCTGATCGTCCGTTAATGCTGCAAATATCATCATACCGGCCACTGCCTCCATGTATGCTGCTCTGGAAC
>JAGQPV010000039.1 GCA_020426545.1 Planctomycetaceae bacterium | reverse complement strand
GACTTCGGCATAATCGCCGATTTCATAACGGATCAGGCCGGTGGCATAATTATGTAATGAGGTGATCACCACCCGGCCGACTTCGCCCGGCTGGCAGGGCTGGCCGGAATCATCGAGCACTTCCACCAGCAGGCTTTCCACCGGAACGTGGTATCGTTCAGTTTCCGGGCACTGCAGCCCGATGTAGCCAATCTCCTGAGAACTGTAAACATCGATCAGCGAGGCCTGCCAGACCTGCCGGCACTGCTGTCGCAGCTCGGGCGTGACCGGTTCTCCCACGGTGCGGACGGTGCGCAGCCCGGGAAGTTCCCGGTCGTGCTGGCGGAACCAGTCGAGCAGAGCCTGCAGGACGGTGGGCATGGTCACCAGATGTTCGGGATTCTGGTCCAGCAGCCAGCGGGCCTGCGTTTCCACATCGGCCGTCATGTGCAGCACAGCAGCCGGGCCGGTGGACCGCACCCGGGCGATGACGCCGCCCCAGTTCGGGAGGTGGGTGCCATCGGGCGGCTCACCCACCCCGTCCTGAAAGAAGTGACGGATCGTGGCCACCTTCGCGGAGTAATCGGCTCCGTGCCAGTCGTAATCCCGCAGGGTGAGGGCATTCCAGTACAGACCGGTTAAACCCGTGGTCTGAACGCGGACCGGCTCTCCCGTGGAACCTGAAGTGTGAGCGGTGGCCCGCTGGCCATGATGGGGAGGCAGCTGGCGGGAGAAGAGCGAATCGCCGGCGGTCTGCACATCCTGCCGGGTCAGAACGGGCAGCCGGTGCCAGGCTTCCGGAGTGAGCGGAACTCCTGGTTCCCAGCCGGCCGCGGAGAGCCGGCCGCGATGGAATGCTGACTGCTGCCAGACATGCTGCAGCAGGAAGTCGGCCGCCTGCAGCTGATGCGCCAGCTGCTGCTCCCGGGGAAGCCGTTCGACCTGCTGGAACTGGGCCAGCATGGTCTGGAAGAGTTCGGCGGCGGTTCCCCGGCGGGCCTGGGGATGCGCAGGACCGGACTGACCTGTCATGTTCGTTCCATTACGAAGGTGGGACAGCGGTCGCCCAGTTCATAACCGGGAAAGGTGCAGGAGAGCTCGTGGAACTGGCGGCTGAGGGCCTGTCGTGCTTCGACCAGAGTGGGAAATGTGTAGCCGGCCGGTGCATCCCGGTAGTTATTGATGGTGCTGACGACTTCCAGCGGCCAGCCGAGCTGATCCGCCAGGGTTTGGGGATTTGGAACGCGGGTGTGCCACTCGTGCCAGACATCGGCAATGCGGACGCCCTGCGCCAGGGTGCCGTGCAGTGCAGCGGCCAGCCGCCACTTGAATGCGTGGAAATTGCCGATGCGGCCCTGCTGCAGCCGGGCGAAGACTTCGTCGATTGTTTCGGGATGATCGGGACGAAGAAAGTACCGCATGATGAACAGGCCGCCGGGCTGCAGAACCCGGTGGACCTCCTGCAGGACGGCCTGCCAGGTGGCGGGCCAGTCGAGCAGGACAAAGCAGCCATCGCCAAGGACCACCTGCTGCGAGGCAGCGGGCAGGGGCAGCGACTGCCAGTTGCCGCAGACGACGGAACTGTGAGGCAGGTCTTCCGGCCAGAGGCTGTGGATCATCGGTTCGGAGCGATCGACGGCCAGCAGCTGCGTGTCGACAGGCCACGGCATTCGTGCCAGCTCGGGAGTGACGCCGAGCAGGACCGTGGAGAGCCTGGCTGGCTGGTGTGTGTCGCTCCACTGCTGCACGGCGGAAGCGGCAATCGCCACGTCTTCCGTGGCGGGACGCAGGGGTGAACTGACCCAGTTCCACTGACGGGCGTGCTGGTTCCAGTGATCTTTCGTGGAACCCGCGGGAGGCACAGCAACTGATGTTGAGGTTGCCGGGACGGACTGCATCTGGATTGCCCTTCCGTGGGCGGGGAGGCCGGGCCGTGTCCCCCGAAACCGGTGCCGTGAGGTCCATCGACTGCGGAACGGAAACCGGGCGAGCGGTGTTCCGGCGGGCTGCAACCGACCTCTCTGCGGGCCGGGTGAGCGGTGAGTAGCAGACGGCCAGTAGCAGGTCAATACAGACCGGGAAGTGTGGTTGATCTGCGGGCTTTACGTCACCCGCGCAATGTCCGTGTCGGGCAAGTTTACCGGTTGCATGGATCAGGTATTAAGGTGACCAGCTGTTCGGCAGGTATCTGGTCGATCAGCAGGTTTGATGCTCAGCAGGACGGCGGAGTTGGTCGACTGAGGAACAGAAGCTCTCCCGTGACAGGGAGTGTCGAGGACTCCCACAGACCGTGCCGAAATCGGCCGACGCTCTGGCGGAAGCAGGCGAACGGTTGGCGGGTTTCTCCGGACCGGCTTCTGTTCGACAGAGACAGTGCAGCAGGCGGCTGCACTCATGTTTGCTTTTTCTGGTATGGAAGGCCGATGTTCTTATGCTGAAGACCACACTTCACAAGCTGGCGCGTCGCAGTCTGGGAACAGCGCTGGCAACTGTGGCTGCCGTGGGCTGGAATTCGTCGGCCAGTGCCCAGGAACCGGAACCCCTTCCTCCGCTGCTGGACAACTCGGCGTTCGGCTCACCGGAAACGGTATTCGATGCAACTGGGCGGCCGTGCGGGGGCTGGTCGGCCTCGATTGAGGCGCTGTGGCTGAAGCGGAAAACTTTGTCCAGTAAACTCCTGGCAGAGGAACGCAACGTTGAATTACCCGGTGCCCCGGTGGCGAATTCGCTGTCGATCAATGAAGGCTCTTCCGAGACAGAAGCTGCCTGGAAGCTGACCCTGGTCCGCGAGTTCGATGACTGCAGCCGGATTGAATTTATCTACTTCGAACTGAACGACGTACCGCCGAGCGGGGGGTCTGGCAGCGGAAGCCCGGGGGATTTCGGTCTTGACTATGGGTTTCAAGTTCTGGGAGGGGAAGGGTACTTCCTCCTACTCGGCGGGTACTACGACGTTTTCACCGAATTCAGCACGGATGCTGGTGACGTCGTCGGAGGAACATATCGCTCCGATCTCAGAAATATCGAACTCAATTATGACGAGGTAGTCCGTCGAACAGACTCCTGCGAACTGAGCCTCGGCGTTGGCGTGCGGTATCTGCATCTGGATGAGAACTTCTCCCTGTTCGCCAACGAAGCAGATGGAACTCTGATCGACCGTCTGGATATTCGAGCCAGCAATCACATGCTGGGTCTGCAGTTGAAGACAGGCCTGGATGTCCAGCTGAGCGAGCGGTTCAGCCTGAATGCTGGCGGTAAGGCCGGCCTGCTGCTGAACACGGCCACCCAGAGTACAAGCCGCGATGTGGACAGTCGGGGCTATAGTGAAAACCCAGGCGCTTTCTCCGAAAGTGACCGGGATTATGGTGTGGCCGGTGTACTGGAAACCAGCGTGCAGGTGCGCGGGGAGTTGTGCGATAACGTGAGTGTGATGGCCGGATATAGCGTGTTCTATCTCAGCGGCCTGGCTCTGGCACCGAACCAGCTCAACGAGAGCCCCGGCACGGGTTCGCCCGGCGTGGATTCTGGCGGGGAGTCGCTGTACTACGGCCCGACCGCCGGCATCGAGATCACCTGGGGTGGCGGGCGGTGACCCGCCGGGAACGGGTGAGCTTCCGGGACATTTGAGAAATTGCGCCGCTGTAGTTTTCCGCGACAGCGGGATGTACACTGAAAGTGCTGATCAGAGAGGCCGCTTTCCCCGCTTTTACGGGGGAAGTCGGCGTCTTTGTCTGCGCCCCATTTCAGTGACTGTCCTGATCATTCCGCGGAGCCCGACGGCTGACTGTCGGACGGCTGGTCGAGTGAGAGGACGCTTCTCACCGGGAGTCTTCCATGCAGATTACACGTCGTCGCTGCCTCGTTCCTCTGGGTACCGCCGCGATTGCGGCCTGCCTGCTGCCACCGCTGTTTTCCGCCTCGGCGGGGGCAGCCGATAAGCCGAATCCGAAGCAGGCCTTTCTCGACGCGGACGCCGCCGGGCCGGATTTCGCCATTCAGGGTGAGTACGAAGGCACCCACGGCTCCGCGAAACTGGGAGCTCAGGTGATCGCCCTGGGGAACGGGAACTTTCGGGCTGTACTCTACACCGGCGGGCTGCCGGGGGCGGGGTGGGACGGCAAAACGAAGATTTCCCTGCCCGGACAGTTTCAGGCACAGCAGGCCGAGTTTTCCGGATCGGGCTACAGCGGAACGGTCACCGCCAGCGGAAGCGGGTTCTCCGGCAAGGATGATCAGGGCGTCGCGTTCTCGCTGAACAAGGTGCTGCGGAAATCGCCCACGCTCAGTGCCAGACCACCCGAAGGGGCGATGGTGCTGTTTGACGGAACCGATGTGAAGCACTGGCAGAAGGGGAAGCTGGAAGAGGGCGACCTGCTGGGTGTGGGCACCCGCACGAAACAGGAATTCCGCGACTTCGAGCTGCACCTGGAATTCCGCACGCCCTTCATGCCGTTTGCCCGGGGACAGGGCCGGGGCAACAGCGGGATGTATCTGCTGGACCAGTACGAAGTGCAGGTGCTGGATTCATTCGGTCTGGAAGGCGTGGATAACGAGTGCGGCGGGATTTACAAGGTAGCCCGGCCCAGTGTTAACATGTGCCTGCCGCCGCTGTCCTGGCAGACATACGATGTGGAGTTCCGTGCCGCCCGGCTGGACGAGAACGGCAGGCAGACCGCTCCCGCTGTGGCCACCATTCGCCATAACGGCGTGGTGATTCACGACGGGCTCGAACTCAAATCGCCCACACCGGGCGGTGGCCGCAACGACCAGAAGCCCGGCCCGCTGTTCCTGCAGAACCACGGAGATCCCGTGCGGTTCCGCAACATCTGGGTGGTGGAGAAACAGGCGGCCGAGTGACGGCAGCGGACTGAAAATTCTCGCAACAGGTTTTGCCGCAGGGCTTGTGGACCGGACGAATGGTTCACAGGCCCTGTTGTTTTCATCAGCGAGGATCCGCGTGTCGTCTGGAAGTCACCAGTGAAAATTCCCGGGCGAAGGGGGAAGCTGAGAGGACGCCGGGACCGGCGGGCACTTACCGGAATGTGACGGTGTAGCGATACACATTCGCGGTGTAGAGTTCGTCCGGATTCTCGTGCAGCCGCGTCAGATAGATCTCCAGGTTCTGCTCTGCCTGACTTTCAATGACCCAGAAGTTCGAGAGCTGCAGTCGCTCGCCCTCGCCGGGGTGCCGCGTGTCGATTTCGGTGACCGTTTCTTTCTTCAGACCGAGAGTCTGTTCGTCGATCTCGGCAATAACCAGGGGATAACGCGGGTGCCCCGGAATGGTGGTGTGCTGCGGCAGAATATTGCCGATCCAGTATAACTTTCCCGTTTTGCTGCTGCGGAACAGCCGGTGGAACGTGCTGCTGGAAAAGAAGTTCGATCCGTCGCTGTAACGGAATACCCGGGGTTCTGAAAACGTGAGACCGCCATCGTCTGACACGGCGAAGTATTTATACGCCGGCTTCTCTTTGCCATTCTTCGTCACGCGCCAGACGATCAGCACGCGGCCATCGCCCAGTTCGGCGACATCGGCTTCGAGAAGGCCGTTGAAGGCATCGTCGCGGGACAGCCAGACTGGCGTGCCCGCTTTCCAGTCGTAGGCTTTGCTTGCCTTATTCCAGCGGCCGATGTAACACAGGCTGCCGATTCCGCCTTTCTCGGGCCAGACGGTTCTGCCGACCGGTTTATCCTCGACGTCGGCCGGGATTTTTACATTCGTGACGGGAATAATCAGGCTGCCGTTACTGTGTCGAAAGATCGACTGCCCGGGATAACCCGTGTTGTTGTGCAGATAATCGGGATCGAGAACGGTTTCCGGGCTGAAGTCTCTGCCGGCTTCATAGCGCAGCATTTCGGGCGGACCAAACGTCTTCCCGCCATCGGCCGAGAGCCGAATCAACGCATGATTGTAGATTCTCCGCGGTGGCCCCTGTCGCATATCCCGCACATGATGAATCGATAGATCCACATGGCGTTGTGACGTGGGATCGTAAATCCCGCAGAATTTCCAGTCGATGATGGCGGACTTCTCTCCCGTGGTCAGAATGGGCGGCAGCGGTGTCAGCGGGCTCCACGTTTTTCCGTCATCGTGAGAAACCCGTCGGTGCGGTTTCGTCGGGGAATCGCCGTAGCCCCGCACCTGATCATCGTGCGACCAGATCGTGTGAATTTCTTCACGGTAGCCGGGCTGGCCGGTATAGACCCAGACCCACGGGGCTCTGTTGCGGACCGTATTTTTCAGGTAGACTTCTTTCCTGATCGTCCCGATCGGACCTTCCGTCAGCTGCTGCGCGATCAGTGGCTCTGCCAGAAGGACCAGCACGGCCAGACCACCACCGGCAAGGGCCGCCACCCTCCTGCGGTTTGTTTTCCCGCTGGTCAGGAACCTTCGTGTGGCCGCCTGTGCGGGCCGTGACATCATGGCACCGACTGGAGTCCGGAGGGCAGGAGGTTCCAAGAGGCCCCTCGTCTGATCGCTGGAATTCGTCACGTGATTGCCATCCTTCCTGTGCGCGGATGATATTTTGAGTCGCTCCCGGACGATGGTCCGTTGCCGACAGCGGTGATGCCAGCCACCCGACAGTCCAGCCGGTATGATCAAGGGAATTCTCAGCATGTTGAAACCCGCGGCCGAACTGAAGGCAAAGCTGGCCACCGACGAACCGGTGATCGGGATGATGGCGACCGACCAGGCGTGGCCCCTGCTGGTGGAAATCTGCCGGAACAGCGGTCTGGACTACCTGATCATCGATCGGGAGCATGGCCATTTTTCCGACGAGCTGGTGAGCCGCATCTGCCAGGTGGGCCGCCTGGCGAACTTTCCCGTGCTGCTGCGGACGGTCTCCTGCGAAACATCGATCATTCGGCGGGCGATGGACCTGGGACCGTGCGGCCTGCTGCTGCCCTGCGTGGAAACGACAGATCAGATCGATCAGGTTCAGGAGGCGGTGCTGATGCCTCCCCGCGGCCGCCGCCGGCCGGGCGGCATGGGCAACTACTGGCTGGGCAACTACCAGTATGAAACGTGGAAGTCCGACTTCGAAGACCATTTCATCGTGATTCCCCAGATTGAATCACTGGCCGGCGTGAAGAATGCCCCGTCGCTGGCCGCGCATCCATTCGTGACGGCGCTCGGACTGGGCCCCTACGACCTGTCCGCCGATCTGGGTTGCTGCTGGGATCCGGAGAACGAGGAATACCAGTCCGCCGTGGAGCAGGTCAAAACGGCGGCGGACGGTGCGGGCAAGAAGGTGTGGGCCGGCACCGACGCTCCGGCCCTGCGAGCCAGGGGTTTCACGTTTCTGTGGATCGGCACCACCACGTCCGTGCTCTCCGGGGCGATCCGGCAGAGCATTCGAGACATCAATGCCCCCGGCTCAGCCGACCAGCGTGCACAGGCGAGCGACCACCCGCCGGCGTAGCGCTGTTCTTCGCCCCACCTCGCCGGAGGACTGCCGCCTCAGCGGAGGGAGACATCCGACCAGCTCCACTGGCCTGAGCAGCCCGATTCCGGCCTGCCGGGAGGGCTGTGAAACGGCCCGCCGAATCACAAGGTCTTCTGGTTCATTGGGTTACGATTTTTGTAACGTCTGCTGGACACAAAATCAATTTGTGTCAAGCAAATCGCGTTTTACTTGACACAAATCGGATTGCGTATGGTGCGCTGGACACAAATCGCTCATCAGCAGGCAGATGATTCGAAGGGTTGCGGCCACTGAAACGTCAGCGGCTTCTTTTCAAAAAATAGCCTGAAAATGAAACGGTTTGTTCTTTTGTATACTCATCGAGCTTCCGGACTCTCACCCCAAAGCCTGGTATTCCCCGCGGGTTATGCAAGCAGCCTTCAGAGAGAATCTGTCGAACGTCAGGACGATCGATGATCTTCGCCACCTGTAGTATGAGACACAAAAGCTGTCACAGACAGTCCTGGCAAATAACGACTTACGTCGCCGTCAGACACTATACCTGTCACACCCCGGACAGAAAAGCTGGCCACCGGATCGATCCGGGACAGAGTTCCTGACACATCCAGAAAAATGCGACCATACCCTGCAACAGATCGATGCGCACCATAACTGCTCCGGACACTCCATCTCAATCAACGCCAGAAGCATGCAGATCGGTCTCTTCCTGCGACGTGCCGCTCGATGGCCGGCCCGCTTCCCGGGCGATTTTCACGAGTCGGTCTGCCAGCCCGCTCAGCTTTCGCATTTCCTTCTCGGAAAGCCCTATGGTCCCCTGTGCGCCGTGTTCCCGTATCCGCTCGCCGAGCCTCTGCCCGGCCTGCATCATCTGCATGTGGAACACGCGGGCGATCTCCGCCCGTGCGAGCATCGCTTCCCTTCGCGATGGATCCCTTTCCGCGAGCGCATCTCGGATCAGCGGTTCGACCACGTCTCGTTCGAGTGCCGCCTCGAACTTCTCCCACGCCTTCCGGCGGAGACTTTCGTCGCTGCGGCCGCCGCGGCAGAACTCATGCACGAGCGACACGGCTGTGGCATAGTCGGTGGGAGACCCCAGCAACAGGGCCATGCTGCCCTGCCACCTCCACAAGCTGAGCGCCGACTCCGCGCTCTCGAACAGCCCCCGTTGAACGTCCTCGATCTCGCCGTGCCGCAGCCGGAACAGCAGAGCCTGCAACTCCTCGGCACTGGGATGCCAGGCGGCGACGTGTTCCACCACCGACACCCCCAGGTGTCGATCCAGCAGCGTGAAGTGTTCACGCACTGCCCCCAGCCCCGTTGGCTGGTCGAGACTCGGTTCGGCTGGCGACCAGCCGACCAGCACCATCTGCAACTGCCGTTCCGGCATCGGCGCAACGGACGTATCCGCTGTGATGACCTCGAGACCGAACCGGGGGCCGACCCGCCGGAGAACGTGGCCGCTCAAATCGTCCAGACCCGTCGCCAGCGTGGCCGGCACGCCCGCCGCGCGGAGCGCGGCGACGTCAGCAATCGTGAAGCCGACGCAGAGATTATCATTAAACTCCAACAGCATGCGGCTGGTGGGCTCGTCGTCGAGTACGGCCTCAACCGGAAGCGAGGTTCCGGACAGGTTCCCCGCCGCGGTGAGCAGTTCGAACGGCGGCGCCCCCTCACTCCCACGCAGCGCCACGAGGACCGCATCTCTGCCGACCACCGCCGGGTTGAGCACCGGTTCGCCGCTTCCGCTTCTGTCGAACACGACGACACCGGATTGCTCCAGCGCGTTCAGGGAGAACTCCGACTGCAGGGCGACCAGCGTACCACCCGCGTCGACCGGCCCCCTGAACGCGTGCGGATCCCGGAACGGCCAGGGCGGGTTGCACTCGTACTCTTCGCAGTGCTCCAGCAGTCGCTGGTACACTTCGGCGACGTCTGCATCGACTTCCATGTCGGCGTTCCTCTTCGACAGTCAGGCTCAAGTCGGACGTATCACCGGCTTTCGGTGTCGTATCCGCCCTGCGCACATCCACGTCGCTTCCTTTAATGTCACGTCCTTCGACACACTGCCGGTCGGCTTTGTCGGTGGGCTGGCCCGACCGCCACTTGAGCCGGGCCAGCGGGGAAGAGGCGGCTCGTGCGCGAGCCGCCTCCCGCTCCGTCTGCTGCTGCTCCAGGTACAGACGCCACTGCTCCTTGAGCAGCAGATACTCCTCGAGTTTCCGTTCGGCCTTCCGAACACGCGTCTCCTCCTGCTGCCGAATCCGCTCGGCCTGGGCCTGCGCCCGCATCTCGGCCAGCTCGTGCCTGCGGAGGGCCTCCTGGCAGCGGGCTTCGAACCGCCGCTGATCGAGTTCGAGCCGTTGCTCGATCAGTTGCAGCCTGGCATAGGTCAGCATGAACTGCGTCGCGTCCCGGGCGGAGCCGAGCGGCATCGCGGCGGCCTCATCGAACTTCAGGTGCAGTTTCAATCGCCGGTCGAATAGCCTCTCACCAGCTGTCAGCGGCAGGCGTGCATCGGCATCGAGGATCGCCTTCGCCACCAGCAAAGGCCATCTTGAGCCGGGCGGCCAGCGAGCCGTTGCCGCGGCTCTGCTCCGGATGTATCACATGGCTGAAGACCCAGCCCGTGGCCTCGCGGGCGTCGCGAACGTCGAAGAACAGCGATTCCCAGACCCCGATGATGTGCTCCTCGATCCGCAGCCGCTCGGCGATCTCGGCTGGGGAGCAGTCGCCGAGGACGAGGATCATCAGCCGCTCGCGGAGGGCGTTGTCGGTCTCGAGCGCCTCCGCGGCGGCGACCGCGGGATACCGACGGCTCGCCTCCCGGCGGCCGTCCGCTCCTCGCCGGCACAGGCCCAGAGACGCATGGGCGCTCCGAAGCTGTTCATCCCGTCCCACAGCGAGGCCGCGCAGACTCGCACCCGCGGTGGACGAGGCGCGCTCCCACCGCCACGCGGGGCCGCGGACGCTCCGCCAGCCCTGCACCGCTTCAGACGTCCTCGTGGTCGACATCGTTTACCCCTGTCAGTGTCCCTTCGCTCGGCGCGTCGGCACCGGAGGGTGTCTTCCCCCGGCACTTCCGCCACCCGCGGACTTCGCCGCCCTTCAGCCACAACCCCGACTTCCTGAGCTCGGCGTTCCATGCGGCCCGGCTGCGGGCCACCGCCCGGCGCAGCGCGTCCCGGTTCCGCAGGCGTCGGCGACGGTCCTGCCCGGGGGCCTGCAGCCGTTCGAGCGTCTGCCGGACCTCGTCCGCCAGGTTCGGGTCACGCCCCAGGTACACGGAACACTGCCGCTCCCCGTCCCGATAGGCCAGTCGGTAGTACGGCCCCAGCCGCCGGTCGCGGTACTGACGCCAGCTCTCCACCACCGATCCCTGCCGGCGCAGCAGTTCGCTGTGCTCCGCCAGAAATCGCTGCACCTCGCGCCGCCGTTTTTGGTCAACGGATCCGTCGTTTTCCAATGTCAGCTCTCCAGGCCCGTGGCGAATACGTGAGGATGCTTCAGACGGAACTCATGGATCCGCATCAGGAATTTGCCCGCCTTCTCCTTCTGCGAAACGAGGCGGAGGTGCCGCCGGAGTTCCTCCTCCCGTGGCGAGACGCCCTCGGTGTCGTCGGCCCGGCCGGCGATGCAGCGGGCGACCTCCCGCCCCAGGTCAAACTGTTCGAGCAGCTCCAGAAACAACAGGTGAACGAATGTTGCTCCCGCCGCGCGTTCCAGTGCGGTCGACGCCTGCAGTACCAGTTCCACGTATGCCGGCTGCACGAGCTCATCGACCGCCACCTGGACGGCCCGCGGCAGGGCCTCCCAGTCCAGTTCATCGGGCACGAAATACGGACGCGGTTTCGCGGGCGCAGTTTCCATCGATTTTCCTCCATGAATGAGCAACAAGTCACTGCCCTTCATTGGGCAGGACTAGACCCGTTTTGCCCAACATTGGGCATAAGTCAAGGAAAAAAGTTCATGGCGAGCCGAAGACCTCATCGCGGATCACCCCCAGGTCCAGAACCACCTCGACGGTCGGGCGGTACTCGGCTGACAGGGGAGCCGGGTTTCCCGGCGCGAACCACTTCGAGTCGTAGCCGGCGTCATCCACCACCAGGCGAACGTTGACGCTGTCGCCCAGGTGCGCCCGGGCCGGCCAACCGCGCTCAAGTACCGCCGCCAGCGCGGGCTTCCCGACCCCGTGCTCACCGAGCTGCAGCTGCACGAGACCACCGAGAAAACGTCGGATCGTCTCGTGGGGCAACCCCAGTTCCTGCAGCCGGGCCGCACAGACAAGACCGAATCCGACGTCCTCATGGAAACTCCGCGGTCGACCCACCTCGCCGGAGGCGATCTCGATGTTCAAACCTGGAACGAGCTGGTGGTCAAGGCAGTATCTCAGCTTGCGTTTGCTGATCCCCGTCCGCTCGTGCAGCTCCTGCAGATTCACGATCATCTCCCTATCCAGTTCTGGGCAGATTGTGAAGAAAAGCAGGCCACGCGTCAACCGACAGCCCTGCCAGGAGAGCGTTGAGAAAACGGCTTCGCCGCATCTGTCATTCCGGTGGCAGAAATGGCTGCTCAGTCGACGGTGATCAGCAGTGGGAAATCGGTGATGCACATGCCGTCAGGATCGCCCGCTGCAGGGGAAGCCTGTCGGCAGGAACCGGCAGAACCGGTTCCGGTCTGAACACACGACAGTGCTCTACCGCGACTTCAGTGAGGCTGCGACATGCCGGACCGCGTCGGCCGGATCCTCGTGTCCGTAAATCACGCTAAGCCCGCCCGCCGGCACAGGTCGATCGAGCGGTCAAAGTATGCCGCAGCCTGTTCGTGCGAGGGCCGATTGCCCGGGCGATTCACGAGGTACAGCACCTCCCGCGTAGCAGCCAGCGTCATGACCAGCGGGTGACAGCCCCACTGGCCTTTGTGATTCAGGCCGATGTCTTCCTTCTTCTCGCCGCACGTCTCGACCATCGTGCCGTCCGCTTCAATGACGGCCAGATCGAAGAAGTCTTCCGGCTGCTGCCGCCAGACTTTCAGCCGCGGTTCGTGAAAGGCTTCGTGCAGCACAAACACATTCCATGCGCTGAACCGGCGGCAGAAATCTCCCGCTGTGGTGGGATCGGGAATCCGCTGTGTGCCGAGGGCATCGAGATTTGCTTCGTCGTTCCGCCGCAGTTCGAGGTGTTCGAGGCACATGCCGCCGGCCAGCAGATTAAAGGCGATGTTCAGGTCGTGGTCCGCTTCGCTGTAAGGCATCCACAGCGTCAGAATCGGACAGCGGCGGTTGATGCTTTCAGCCACCCCCAGCCGGCGAACGAGTTGCAGCACGATCCCCAGTCCGTCCGCAGCTTCCACGCCTGAAGCCTTTGTCGCATACTGCGCCGCACCTGAAATCCTCCCTGTGACGTGACCGCCTCCACTTGCTGACGGCTCGAAAGTACCAGAAATCAGGGGCGATTTCTCAATTTCGACGATTCCAGCGATAACAGGGTACGTTGGATTAAGGACCAGGGTGATACCCGCGACCGATGTGTGATTCCTCTTTCGCAGAGGCAGAAAAGACAGTGAACCTCTCGCCAGGTACCGTGTCAGGCAGTACAGATAACACGTTAAAAAGCAGAGTATCTCAATGCGGAAGATGACACGCAGTGATTCTGACGGGAAGTGCGACAGGTGAGCTGCCGAACAATCGGCAGATGCGCTGGCGGCACTTTCTCTGCGATTATGACACAGACCCTGCCTGATGCATTTCAGCAAGACTTGGTGTCATCCACGACGGCGGGCCTGCTTCGTGTCCATATATAAGACAATATCGGACTGGCCGCTGAGAGAGCCGGACTTCGCAGATTCTGCCGATCGGGTTTGATCGAGGGTCTGACTCACCGCTGCCTCGCGCATCGCTCAGCCGCAGGAGCGGCGACCTGATCAGACACCAGCCGTGGGGACGATTCCCGCCGCGCCGAATAAAGGCTGCAGGCGATTTCTCGCCAGTGGAATTTTCTTCAGGCTCCCGGGCTGGCGGGACAGCTGCGATCCGTGCAGTCAATCTCTCCGGCGCGTAGTCGCGGCGTGAGCCTTTGAAGCTCGCAGATCGGGTGCGATTCCCGGACGGAGTGATCGCCTGCCTGTGACGCAGAAGGTCGAGAGTTCGACTCCCACCGGCGTCTTTTTCGGAAAGGAAAACGGCAATGAAGACTGCATCAGTTCGGGCATTTATCGAGTCCCGCCGACAGCCGCTTTCGGCTTCCGTCGAGACGGCAGCCCGGCTGGAACTGCTGTGTCAGACAGCCCCGGAGTTCTGTGTGACAGCGCTGGGCGACGTGCGAACGCATGTCTCGCAGAAGGCGCACCTGCTGGCGGGGCTCGTCCGTTCGGCAGTCGAGCGGCGGCAGATCGTCGAGCAGCTCAACCGGCTGTCGGACGACGAACTGCTGCACGTGCTCGATGGTCTGCGGCTGCGTCGGCTGAACGGCCGGCGGGTCCGTGAACTGGGACTGACTGCGCTGGCCGGCCATCCCCGGCTGGCAGAACTTGCTGCCGGTCACCGGCTGCGTGCCGTGCGAATCGTAAAGCACCTGCTGGGTGAGCGGACGTGGTCGTCCGTGCGGCGATTTCTTGCAGTTTCTTCGCCTGAGGGCGACCGGTTCCTGCAGACCAGACTGCTGCGATTCGCAACGGACGTCGATTCGGCCCGCGAAGCGTTCTGCTTCCTCGCAGGTCTGGGGTTCGCTCAGCCTGAGCCTTCACGCTCAGCCTGGCTGGTTGTGCCGTGGCGGAAGAAGTCCGGCCCGGAGCAGTTTCGGTTTAACTCACTGGCACTGCGTCAGAGTGCTGCAGCACGTCATGACCTGGCCGCTGGCCGGGGAATGCCTGGTGAACTGCTGACGGGGCTGCGGGGAACGTACCACCGTGACGTCCCCGCCAGGAACGTCCGCGAACTGGCCGCTCCCGTCACGCGGCGGCTCCGTGCCGATGGTCCGGTGACGTCCGCCCTGAAGGCGGCCCTGCAGAACAGTGGTCTCACGTCGCTCGAGACCGCCGTCGCGTATGGGACCGGCCCGCAGATGCCGGTGGTCAAAGTGAAAGCGGCAGTCGTTCTGGACCTGTCCGGTTCGGCGGCCTCTTCAGGAGAGCGGTTATATCACCCGGCGGCTCTGGGACTGGCTCTGGTCGGTCTGCTGGAGCGGCTGGTGAGCGAACTGGATGTGTTTCAGACTGGTGGATCGGTGCAGCTGAATGGTCGCGGCATTCCACGTCCCGCAGGCTCGACCGATCTGGCGACAGCCGTGCTCCAGGCGGCTCGCACCGCACCCGAGGCAATTCTGGTTGTCACGGACGGTTACGAGAATCACCGGCAGGGAGATGTGGCCCAGGTCATCGCCGGGATGCGGCGGCTGGGCCTGACCACACTGGTGGAGCAGGTCACTCCCGTCATTGCGGCGGCCGAGGACCTGTCACGGCGGCAGCTCAGCGAAGAGGTGCCGGTGGTACGGGTCGAGCACGAGACGGGTGTCGGCGAACTGGCAGCGCGGCTGCTGCTGGCCAGCCAGCCCGAAGAGCTCGATGCGAATGTCCTGCCGGCAGTTGAGCGGCTGCTGTTTGCCGCATAGTACGGATGCTCCAGCACGTATGGCGGCGGTTAACGCTGTCGCCATACGTGCGGCACCGCAGGTTGAATTGAGGTGCAGTATGACACGCTTGAAATCACAACTCGTCATGAATGATGTGCAGGCTGCTCCGCGGCAGTTTCGTGGCCTGCTGGCCGGGCTGGAAGCAGGACCGGTCGTGTCGTGGGGACTGCTGGAAGCCGTTTCCTTTCGCCTGGCCGCCGGGACCGATGCCGGATCACGCGAGCGGTTCGCATCGCCGGAGCAGCACCTCGAACTGGTCGAGGTGCCGACTTATGGTACGGTCGTGTTCCGCAATACGTCGCAGGTGTCGCCGCTGATCGCGCCGATGCATGTCGGCTTCTTCCAGCCGGGCGCGCAGAACCATGCCACCAGCCGGGCGCTGGTGCTGGGCGCCGGCGAAGCACTGCAGACGACGGACTGCTTCTGTGTGCAGGCAGCACAGGGCGGACTGCTCCAGGAGTCGCAGCAGCGATTCCTCATGCTCCCGCTGGGACTGCGGCATCAGGCGTTGTCCCGCCGGCACAATGAGGGCTACTCCCGGCTGTGGAATGAGATCGACTCCTATACGCGGCACCACGGTGTCGCAACCGGTGGTCACCTCGAGCGGTTTCTGCGGCCGAACTTCGGCCGACTGCTGCCGCTGCGGCATGCACTGGAATCGGTGCCCGGTCAGATCGGCGCGGCCTGGTTCATCGCGGGCCGGCTGGCGGGCATCGAAGTCGCACCCAACGAGCCGTACTGGCAGGGTGTCGCGCCGGTACTGGCCATGTACTGCTATGGACCGGCGGCTCTGCTGGCGGAACAGCGTGGTCAGCAGCGGGTCAGCGAGCCTCTGGATCTGGAGGACCTTCGCGATCTGGAGGACCTGGCGGATCGGCTGCGGGACGTTCGCGAC
Source organism: Planctomycetaceae bacterium (assembly GCA_020426545.1). Taxonomy (GTDB): domain Bacteria; phylum Planctomycetota; class Planctomycetia; order Planctomycetales; family Planctomycetaceae; genus JAGQPV01. Next base: position 1,224 of record JAGQPV010000039.1, on the reverse strand, counting down.
CGGGAGGCGGCCAGCCGGGCCGACATTGTCGATGAACTGGCCACGCTGTTCTTTGATCAGCAGGTCGAAGAGAACCGTCACGGGCTGCGTGTGACGACCCTGGGCTACGGGCCGTGGTCGGGACAGGTCGTTCGTGACAATCGTCAGATCGTGTATGCCTCAGTCTTCCGCGACGTCGCGGCTGAATCTGGCCGTGACAAAATGGACGTGGCCCGAGGCTGAGAAATCTCGACAGCTGCTGACAGCAGAGCGAACCTCTGCCACGGTCAGTCTGTCATAACTATAGACCTGGAACTTTTCGGACTACCGATCGGGGCTCTGCTCCGAGTTGCCAACACGCTCGACAATTCGGCGTTCGGATGACTCTCCGGGTCTTACTTTTCAACACTGGCGGCCCCGGTCTGCAGCTTCGCAGTCCGGGGCCGTTCCTGTTTGTGGAGAATGGGAAATCATTACTGCAGGACACGCCGCCCGCGCCGGGAATTCAGCGTCACGTCGTACCGGGTACCGGCGACATTCCGAGGTATTCGATGGACAGCAAAGTGACGTCGTCCGGTCGGGCGCGCGATCCTGAGAACTCATCAAGTGCAGCCAGCACCGAATCGAGCAGTTCGCCTCCCCGGCTGCCGGCTGAAGCGACGAGTGCTTCCAGCCGCCGGCTGCCGAACCAGTCCCCGTCGCGGGCAGCGGGCGTCTCCGTCACTCCATCGGTATAGGCCAGCACGACATCACCCGGTTTCAGTTCTGTTTCCGCCTCGCTGTATGACAGACCGGCAAATGCGGAGGAAAGCAGCGGTCCAGTCACCTCCAGCGGATTCACGACTCCTGCCGAGGTGCGGAGCAGGGGCGGCGGATGCCCGGCGTTCACATAGCGCAGCCGACCACTCGTTCCGTCCACCTGCCCGCAGCAGAGGGTGACAAATCGATCGACGTCGAACGGTTGCAGCCCCTGCTGAACCCGCTCGATCACAGCAGCCGGTTCGTATCCGCTGTCCCGGGCTGAGCGGAAGGCCGATTTGACAACGCTGGTCAGCATGGCGGCCGTCGCACCATGACCGACGACGTCAGCAATCAGAAAGGCGGTCGACTGGCTGTCCGCCGTGGTGTAGTCGTACAGATCGCCGGCCAGCTGAGTGCAGGACAGATAACGGGCACTGATGGCAATACCCGGCAGACTGTCGTGCGGCGGAGGCAGCAGACTCAGTTGAAACCGGCGGGCATCCT
>JAGQPV010000398.1 GCA_020426545.1 Planctomycetaceae bacterium | reverse complement strand
AGCTCCCCTGGCAACCACAGTTCCTGCTGGCGGAAAAACAGTACCAGCTGCCGACACTTTCCGCTCCGCAGTCGGTGCCCTCACTGGCGGCGTGGCGACTGGTGCGGAATCGTCACTGGCTGATTGCCGTCAGCGGTGGCGTGGAGATGCAACCCGCCCGCCTGGCCGCACCTGAAGCCGAAACCCGTAAAGTCGCGCCCCAGCTGCAGCGAAAACGCACTGAGGTCAAGCTCCCTGAAGACGCCTCCCGCTGGTGGTGGGACTGAAGGGGAGCCTTGGCGTCCTAAACAATGCATCGGAAGAAGAAGGCTGACCGCCGAGGACGCAAAGAATCGCAGAGAGTGAGACCGGCAGCACTGCCAGTGTCTTCAGTAAGAAGAGTCCCTCCGCTGTTCCTGTAGAAGCAGCCGGGTTCGGAAACCTGGCCAGTAGACGGCATCACTGCTGTAAGGAGACAATCAATGCAGACCAGCCTGCGGATTACGGCCTGTTTCTCGATACTGCTCACATCAGGATGCTTTGTGCAGTCACTCAATCCACTGGTTGATGACACGGTGACCTGTCGGGACGCCCGACTGCCAGGCACCTGGGTTCTCTTCGATGATGTGTTCGATATCAGTCGTAAGGATCACACGTGGACGATAACAGAAGCCGCTGATGACTCTTACCGGCTGACAGCCAGCATGGACGGGAAGACCTCGGAGTACACGCTTCGCATCATGAAAGCCCGTGATTACCTTATTGCCGACATGGTTAAGTCGCACAGCATCGACGAGGAATTCCGCATCAACTCAGTCCGAGTGCATCAACTCCTGAAGCTGTCGATCGAGAAGGGTGAGCTGCGAACAGCGTCCCTGATTCCGGCTCGCAACTTCCAGTCTCTGGCAAGGAAACACCACCTTGCCTATTCAACGGTCGACGGACGAACCATTCTTACCGCTTCAACTGGCGATCTTCAGGAGTTCTTTCTTGAACACGGAGAAGCTGCTTTCGCAGACTTCTCGACAACATTCAAGCGGTCTGCACCGTAAGTTCTCCGTCTACCCTGGGCGTGCACTGGAGACTGCTCAACCGGGGTTACGTTCTACAGGAACGCATCCCTCACCCGTCCGCCGACGTCACCAGGCAAACCCGCAGGTCCATCACATTCGTATGCGTGGGGCCGGTGCGGATCAGCCCGCCGGTCTGCTCCAGGAAGGGCAGGGTGTTGTTCACCGCGAGGTAGTCTGCCGGATTGAGGCTGAGCCGGGCCGCCTCCGCCAGCACCATGGAATCGGCGATGCCGCCGGCTGCGTCCGTCGGGCCGTCTTCTCCGTCGGTTCCGCCGGACACGATCGTGATGCCCTCCGCGCTGCTGTCGGCCAGCCGCAGCAGGGCCGCCACGGCCAGTTCCTGATTGCGACCGCCGACCTGTGGTCCGTCGGTCTGCGCCAGATGAACCACGGGCTCTCCACCACTGAGCACGCAGCAGGGCGGAAGGGGAGACTCATTCCCATTGCGAACCGCCAGGCACAGGTCGGCCAGTTCCGTGCCGACTTCCCGCGCCACTCCGCGATTCTCCGAGCCCAGCGAACGCACCGCAAAGCCCAGTTCTTCGGCCTTCGCCGCGGCCGCCTGCAGGGCTACCGCGTTGTTGCCGATCACATGGATCGACACCTCCCCGCCGGCACCGTTCACCTGGTCCGTGGTTTGCGTCTCGCCTGCTGGCTGACTCAGCAGGGAACGCACCGCGGGGGGAATGCGGTCGGTTTCCACGTACCGTTCCAGCACCGCCAGTGCGTCGGCCCGGCTGCCACTGCCGGCGAGCAACGGACCGGAAGCAATCACATCCAGCGGATCGCCGATCACGTCGGAAATCACCAGGCCAATGGTTTTCCCGGCATTCGAAGCACGGGCCAGCCCGCCCCCTTTGACGCGCGACAGATTCCGCCGCACCAGGTTCAGTTCGTCAATCGAGGCACCGGCGTGCATCAGCAGGCGGGTCACCTGCTGTTTGTCCTCCAGGCTGATGCCGGCCGCCGGAGCCGGAAGCAGGGCACTGCCACCACCGGAAAGCAGCACGAGGCACACATCCTTCGGCCCCAGCGCGGCGACCCGCTGCAGAATGTCCTCCGTCCCGCGAACCCCCGCTTCCGTCGGCTCGTTGACTCCCGCCGGCCGGGCCGCATGCAACGTGATGAACTCCAGCGGCCGCACACAGTCGGCCGGCACATTCACCAGCCCGCCCAGGAAACCGGGGGGAATATCACGGCCCACGGCCCGCTCGATGCCGGCGGCCATCCCCGCGCCGGCCTTGCCCGCGCCCACCACCAGCAGCTGGCCGGTGGCATTCAGGTCGATCTCGTGCCCGCAGACAGTCAGACAATTGCCGAAGCGGCGAACAGCGTCAGTCACCAGCCGCTCGGAAGCAACGGCATCGACCCCGGCCCGCCAGATGGCCAGGGCCTGTTCGCGTCGCTGTTTTTTTCTGGTCGAACTGTTTCCGGTCACGGTGTGGCTCCGGCGGGCAGGGCAGGGCGAATCAGGCTTCGCAGCAGAGTATACGCGCAGGCCCGCGGAGCGAAATGGTTCCACCGGAATGCCAGCCCTGGCCGTTCAGCCGATTTCACCAATCGGACGGCCGTTGCCTTCAACAATCAGCCGGGGACGGCCGCTGGTGTCCTCGTAAGTGGTCTCGGGCGGGATCTCCATGTGCCGGTACACAGTGGCAGCCAGATCGAACGGCGTGACCGGCTGCGAATGAATTTCGCCCCCGGACTGATCCGAAGAGCCAACTACCCGCCCGTGATTCAGCCCGCCACCGGCCAGGCACATCGACATCACCCGCGGCCAGTGATTACGGCCACCGGTAAAGCCCTTCTGCGTGCCCATGACCGGGGAACGGCCAAACTCGCCCAGCGCCAGAATCAGCACGTCATCCAGCAGTCCGCGTTCTTCCAGGTCGCTGACCAGCGTGGTGATGAGGTGATCGAACACGGGCAGCAGAGGCTTCAGGCCGGTGGAGATTCCGCCGAACACGTGCTGATCGCCGTGGCTGTCCCAGTCGCCCGCGTTAATGCCCATGGTGAGATCCACGGTCACGAAGCTGACTCCGGACTCCACCAGCCGCCGCGCAATCAATGCCTGCTGGCACCACAGCTGCCGGCCGTACTTCTCACGTACCTGCTCCGGTTCCTGCGACAGATCAAACGCGTCCCGTGCCCGACCGCCCACAATCATGTCCACAGCTTCCTGCTGGAAATGACCGATGGCTTTCATCGTGCCGGTGGGGTCGATCCCGCTGGTCACCCGATCCAGACCGCCCAGCAGTTTCCGGCGGCGATCGAGGCGATCGAGGCTCACACCATCCGGAAGGGTAAACCGCAATGCTTCGGAGGCTTCCGCATCCTGGCCCATCAGCCGGCCGAAACCCTCGTAGTCCGGCAGGCCGGCTGCGCGGTGGCCGTTCATCGGGTCGTACTGCATGCCGATATAACCACCGCCCGGCACATGATTCGGGTCCCGGTTGAAGGCCACATACGCCGGCAGCCCGGGCTGGTTTGGCCCCCGAAACTTTGCCACGACGGATCCCATCGCCGGGTACAGGGCACCGGCCGCATTCCGCCGCGGGGAAGCCAGCGGGTTGCCGGTCTGCATCACCCGGCCGGGTGAATGATCGCTGCCCGCTGCGTCGAACGACCGCACAATGGTGAAGCGGTCCAGCATGGCCGCCTGCAGTGGCAGATGTTCCGCCAGTCTGATGCCGGAGACTGCCGAGGCAATGGTGGAAAACGGGCCACGGTTCTCCACCGGCCGCAGCGGCTTGGGATCCCACGTATCAATCTGACTGGGGCCACCCGCCATCCACAGCAGAATCACACTGCGGCGGCTGGCTGGCCGAACACGCCGGGTTGCCTGGTCGCCCGCGTGGACCCACAGCGATGAGCGGGTCAGGCCCAGCCCGGCCATTCCGGAAGTCGAGAGAAAACGGCGGCGATCCATGAGAAGTGGTTATCCCTTCCGGAGGCAGACAACGGGACCGGTGACTTCCGCAAGCTGCCTCAGTGTACAGGTTACTGCTCTGCCCGGGCAACTGCAGGCCGCAAACTGCCTCACCCTGCAGCTGTTCTGTCGATTCCCTCAGCAGCATCCCGCCGGACCCTGGCCGCAAACTCACCATCTCTCGCCCTCCCTGCCGGGATTCGCTATTCTCGGCCAGCGGGCTGAAGCAGGCCTGCGCAGGGATGCCTCTGTGAAGCTGTTTCGGAATGTCCGTCCATCCCTCTGCCCCGGTGTTTTTCGCACCCGGCGGTAGCAGGTGCCTGCGGACGGAGACGAAGCAGAAGAACTTAACGTCTTAAGGAGCAGGCGGTTATGCAGGTCTGGCCGGGAGCACCGTACCCTCTGGGAGCCACCTGGGATGGGTCCGGCGTGAATTTCGCCGTGTTTTCGGAACATGCCCGTCGGGTGGAACTGTGTCTGTTCGACTCGCCTGAATCCACGCGGGAATCGGAGTGCATTCCGCTTCCCGAACAGACGGATTTCGTCTGGCATGGGTATCTGCCCGGTATCAAACCCGGCCAGCTGTACGGTTACCGGGTCTACGGCCCGTACGATCCCGCAGCCGGGCATCGGTTCAACCCGCATAAGGTGGTGCTCGATCCGTATGCGCGGGCGATTGGCCGGGGTGTCCGCTGGAGTGATTCGATGTTCGGCTACGAGATCGGCAATCCCAAAGCCGATCTCTCCTTCGACGAACGCGACAACGCGGCCGATGCGCCCCTGGCAGCTGTGGTCGATACCCGTTTCCGCTGGGGCCGGGAAAAACGGCCCAATACGCCGTGGCATAAAATGGTGATCTACGAAACCCACGTACGGGGTTTCACCATGCAGCACCCGGGGGTTCCCGAAAAGCTGCGGGGCACCTATGCCGGCCTGGCCTCACCAGCGGCGATTCAGCACTTCAAGGACCTGGGAGTCACTGCGGTCGAGCTGATGCCCGTGCACCACAGCACGGAGGACCGCTACCTCGTCGAACAGGGGATGAGCAACTACTGGGGCTATAACACGCTGGCTTACCTCGCACCCAATGCCCGCTATTCCGCCTCGTCCCGTCCGGCCGACCATGTCCGCGAATTCAAGAATATGGTCAAGAAGCTGCACAACGCGGGACTGGAGGTCATTCTGGATGTGGTTTACAACCACACCGGCGAGGGTAACCACCTCGGGCCGACGCTCTCTCTCCGCGGCCTGGACAATGCCTCTTATTATCGCCTGGTTGCCGACGACCAGCGGTACTACATGGATTATACCGGCTGCGGCAACACATTAAACATGCTGTGCCCGCGGGTCCTGCAGCTGATTATGGACAGCCTGCGGTACTGGGTGCTGGAAATGCACGTCGACGGGTTTCGGTTCGACCTGTGCAGTGCCCTGGCCCGGGAACTGCACGAAGTCGACCGGCTGGGCGCCTTCTTCGACATCATCCATCAGGACCCGGTCATTTCGCAGGCCCGGCTGATTGCCGAACCGTGGGACCTGGGCGAGGGCGGTTACCAGGTGGGCAACTTCCCCGTTCTGTGGACCGAATGGAATGGCAAGTACCGCGACTGCGTCCGCAGTTTCTGGCGGGGCGATGGCGAAACAGTCAATGAGTTCGCCACCCGGCTGTGCGGCAGCAGCGACCTGTACCAGCACAACGGGCGGCGGCCTTATGCCAGTATTAACTTTATCACCTCGCACGATGGTTTCAGCCTGCAGGATCTCGTCAGCTACAACGAGCGGCACAACATGGCCAATGGCCAGAATAATGAAGACGGCGACAGTCACAACATCAGCTGGAAC
>JAGQPV010000397.1 GCA_020426545.1 Planctomycetaceae bacterium | reverse complement strand
GGGGGTGGAGTCGAAGGCATTGTTCTCGCTGGTTCCTTCCCCGGCGAAATACACATCCGGAGAGAGTTTCATCTTGGCCTTCTTGGCCTCCCAGGCGAACTGCACGAATTCGTCGGAGAGATGGTCCGGATACCACATCAGGTTGGTGTGTGTATCGATCAGCATGGTGTCTGGTGTCCCGGCTGGGGTCTGAGCTGCAGTTGAGACTGAAGGAAAACGTCCCGGCGGACCGATGGAAGCTCGCCGTGGCGGCCGCAGCTGAAAGTTGCGGCAGTTGTTCGTGACTGATTCGGGAACAGAAAGACCGGCCGGCAGGCGGCCAGTCACCCGGTTCCCGCAGCGGCGCGGTGCGTGATTCCTTCAGAGGGAAGGCACTGAAAATCACTTCCGACCGATCACGTGCCAGTATCCTACTCAGACGGGCGGATTGTTTCACGTCCTCGCACGGGACGGTGGCTGGGCAGGCTGATCCTCGCAGCAGGTCCCGGGGAATTGCAGCCGGATATCAGCCGGGAGCTGACTGATGCTGTCGGGTTAGGTTCGCTGCTTCCGCCAGGTTAGAATGCCAGCCGACAGGAACGAAAACCGGACGATCCCCAGGCAGCCGCCTGAAGGGACAGGACGAGCGGAGTCGCACCAGTATGCCCAGCCTCGCGGTCGAAAATTATCTCAAAGCCGCGCTGCTGATCGGGTTGCGCACCGATTCTGAATGGATTTCGACGGGCGATCTGGCTTCGGCTCTGGAAGTATCGCCGGGTACTGTCACCAGCATGCTGAAGTCGCTGTCGGAATCGCGGCCGAAGCTGGCCGTCTACCGGCCTTATGAGGGCGTGTGCCTCACTCCCGCCGGTCGCAGGCACGCCATGCGGATGCTGCGGCGGCACCGCCTGATTGAGCTGTTTCTGGTTCGCACTCTCAATCTGACCTGGGACCAGGTTCATGAGGAGGCGGAACACATGGAGCACGCCGTCAGCGATTTCCTGGTCGACCGGATCGACGATTACCTCGACCACCCCGCCTGCGATCCACATGGAGATCCGATTCCCTCAGCCGAAGGCAAACTGCGGGCGAAGGAGAACCCGGGAATTCCGCTGTCGGAATGTCCCGTGGCGGCGGACTTTCAGTTCGTGCGGGTTACGAACCAGGATCCTGAATTCCTGCGGTTTCTGACGGACCATGGCATCGGCCTGGGGGCCGCGGGAACCGTTCGCGAACATGTGCGGGAAGCCGGAATCGTGACGGCCGAGTTCGGCCAGCAGCGGGTGACGCTGGGCCTGGCGGCCGCGGCCGATCTGCTGGTGGACCTGGTCGATTCGTCGAGTGACCGCTCTCCAGAGTGACCGCTCATCAGTGGGAATTCCGCGTTCAGGCGGTTCGCCGCCCGGGGACTTCTTCCGGCACAGCCTAACTGTGCTCCGCAGCGGGCCGGGAGAGCGGGACGATTTTTGGGGTCACGTCGGAATGCTCGATGTGCGGACTGGCTGAAGCCCACTCGGGCCGCAGGCACAATGCCCGGCAACGAAGCGTCACTCCCAGCAGGCCGGCAATCAGCCAGGTCTGCAGGCGGTAACTGTCCAGCAGCAGCGTGAACTCTCTGCCTACAAATCCCCGGTTGAGGCCCAGCAGTACGAAAGCCCAGACTCCGACGAAAGCGTACATCCAGCGTTCCAGCGGTCGGCCGGAATCGTGGGCCCGCACCAGCAGGAACAGAGCGGGCAGCACACCCACACAGTGCTGTCCCCAGGTGATGGGTGAGAGCAGCAGAATCATCAGCGAGATTCCGGCCGCTTCCCACAGCATGGATTCCTCATTCCGACCGGCTCGAAACCGGTACAGCGCGAGAACGCCAACGCCCGCCACAAGAAACAGCAGGTTTATTGTCAGGCGGGCGGTCTCTGCATCCAGCTCGAGAAAATCGATGTGCAGCGGGCCGGCGAGACGTGAGCGGTGCCCTTCCGGAACGTGCATCAGGTACCGGGCCAGGGCTCCTTTCAGAGACATATTCTGGACCGAAACGGGGCCCAGGGTCGATTCCAGTGGGTCGGTCTGACTGGCTCCCCGGTAGAGATTGTGCATCCAGAACGCGGTGGTGCGGGTAAATTCGGTCGGCCCCAGAACCAGCGCAGGTGCGACGGACATCGCCAGCGCGACAGCTGCGGACCAGCTGGCGATTCTCCACTGTCGCTTCCACAGGAACCAGGCAATGAACAGGGCGGGAGTGCATTTCAGAGCGGTGGCGGTCCCCAGCACGACTGCGCCCAGTCTGTCCCGCCGAGCACGCCACAGCAGCACCGCCCCCCAGGCCATGGCCACCAGTGCCAGATTGACGCCGCATTCCGGCAGATCGCGAATCAGAAATCGCGAGGCCAGTACCACCGCGGCCGTCGTCAGCCAGAACTTCCGCTTTCTGTCCACGGGCAGGTGAGGCAGTGACAGGCGGTTCAGTACCTCAAGCAGCACCACGAAGGCGATCAGGTACAACGGGTACAGCAGCGTCTGCGCCACAGCCCGTGGGAAAAGAGCCAGGGGCGCATGGACGATGCCCCAGATCGGCGGGTAAGGAAAATCCGTGCCACCATAACCCCGGTACCACCCGGCGTTCCCGTACAGGAACTCACCCCGGATCAGGTAACCGCCGATCGTCCAGTGCAGTTTGAAATCACCCACCCCCCGCTGAATGATACGGACCAGCTGAATGACCATGATGACGGCACCGACCGCCAGCACATGGCGCCGTGGTCCGGCTTCAGGCACGCGTGAGATCAGCCAGTTCAGGAGGGTGGCTGCGGAGGATCTGAATCCAGGGAACAGCCCGGCAGCTCCATCGGACCGGGAACCTGCAGCTTCAGGCGAGGATATTTCGGGCATCGGCCAGGTGCTCTGATTTTCCCGGGAGGGGGGATTGCATCGTATCGGGTTCCGGGCCAGGACTGGAACAGTCGGCCGGCAGCCGCAGGACGTGCAATCGAGCGAGATGTGAGAGAGAGGGGCCGGGAAAATTAGGAAGAACAGCCGATCATGTCAAGATGAGGGCAGGCACCCCGGTGATGTCGGAGTGCCTGCCCTTGTGGTCTGATGCTGTCACCGGGCCAAAGGCAGTTGGTCTGCGTCGGGCCTGGCGTGCTGATTTCGTTTATCGCACCTGAATCTGGAAGGGCAGCAGGGTCAGACGGGGATCGGCGGAAAGCCGGTCGATCAGCTGCAGCAGTTCCAGCTGCCCTGCGAGGGAAGGTGCCACCTGCGCGGCAGCTTCAATGACGGTATTCGCCTGCAGCGGATTGGCTGCACCCGGCTGCCGGGCGGCGGCATCCAGCGGACCGAACAGCTGCTCGAACGGGCTTTGAGGTTTGGGCAGGTTCATACGCTCGATGCTGTCGTCGGCCTTCAGCCCGGCCAGTCGCTGCGCATGTTTCACAGCGTCATCCAGCGTCCCGAGTTCGTCCACGAGGCCGGCTTCCTTCGCCTGAGTTCCGGTGTAGACGCGGCCGCGGGCCAGCTTCTCCAGGGTGTCATATTCCATCTTGCGGCCTTTGGCGGCCTTCTCGGTGAACTGCCGGTAAATTGCGTTCAGCAGGGTCTGCATTGCTTTCCGCTCGGAATCGGAAAAGCCGTCCAGCGGGCTGAGTGCGCCGCTGTTCTGCCCCAGGCTGATGACATCGGTCGTGATGCCGACCTTCTGGAACAGACCCTTCAGACCCAGCTTGCCGCCGACCACACCAATCGAACCGGTGAGCGTGCCCGGTTCAGCAAAGATGGTGGTGGCTCCCATGGAAATGTAATACCCGCCGCTGGCGGCCACGTCTCCCATACTGACGACGACCGGCTTGCCGCATTTCTGCAGCGCCCGCCACATCAGGTCGCTGGCAAGTGCGCTGCCGCCAGGACTGTCGACCCGCAGTACGATGGCTTTGACGGACTTGTCTTCGGCCGCTTTCTCCACGGCTTTGATGATCGTCTTGTCGCCCAGCACCTGAGTGCCCAGCGGGCTGGTGCTGCTCTTACCCGACATGATGACACCGGTGGCATAAATCACGGCGATTTTGGGAGTGTCGGTTTCCCGCTTCCGCTGCTCGACGCCCATCATCAGATTCATCATGCGAATCATGCCGGTCAGGCCGCTGAAGTCGGTATCGAGCTTCTTTTTCCCGTATTTGCTGTCAAAGGTTACTTCCAGCCCCGCGCGGTCGCCGCGAATCAGCTGTTCCAGTTCGTCTTCGTATGCCAGGCGGTCAATCAGCTTGAGTTCTCTGGCGGCGGCGGCGGTGTGCGGGCCACTGTCGATTGCCGCTTTGACCTGTTCGGCGGTCAGGCTGCGACTTTCGGCAATCATTTCCACCATCTGGCGGTAGTACTCCGTCAGGATGGATTCCATTTCGCGGCGCAGCTCGGGACTCATGGACGTCCGCATGTAGGGCTCGGCCGCTCCCTTGTATTCACCCACCTGCAGCATGTCGGGCTTGATGCCCAGCAGGTCGAACAGGTTGCGGTAGAAGGTGACTTCCGCCCGCAGGCCGGTCATCAGCAGCACGCCCGATTCGGGCATGATGATTTCGTCGCAGGCGGTGGCCAGCAGGTAGTCTTTGGCTGTCCCCATTTCTGTCAGGCCGTAGACCTTCTTGCCGGCCTTGCGAACCCGGCCAATGGCTGCCCGCAGTTCGTTCAGTTTTCCCCAGCCCACCTGCGGACTGCTGATCCGCAGCACGACGCCTTCGATGCTGTCATCCGCCGCGGCCTTGTCGAGCCGGCCGGTGACATCCGTCAGGCTTTCACTCAGGGCTTCGAACAGCCCGGGAACCTGCGGACCTTCCGGCAGGGAGCCTTTCAGCTCAATCTCCGCCCAGGTGACGGATTCTGCCTTTGCTGCCTCTTCAGCAGCCTGCGCGACGGACAGGTCGTTCCACAGATTCGCCGTCAGTATGGCAGTCGCTATCAGGACGGGGAGGTAACGTGGCAGCATGAACCACTCCTTCGATGTGCAGGCTGGCCCGCGAACCGGGCCGCCAGAAATTCAGAGAACCACTGCAGGGGAGACGTTGCCGGCCGGCAGCCAGCAACTCTCAACCCCAAGGGTAGCGAATCGGAGAGCCGGCCTGCCAGAGTGAAGCCGGTGAATTGCCGATGAAGCGACGTGCCCGGAGCGAGCGGGGATTTCGGCGGAAATGCAAAAATGCGACCCGGTGGTGCCGTGTCTGGCACCTCACGTGTCCGTTCAACGAGAGGCGGAGCCGGCCAGGTGTTCGTCTGGACGCGACCATCGTTGGAAATAGATCGAATTTGTCCTTCTTCGGCCGGCCTGTCGACTGTGGTGTTCCTGACACTCCCGCACTGGCACCGCTGCCGGAAATTGTGTCTCATAAGCGGTATGCGATATGTCCTGACCATCCTGCTGCTGTGCCTCGCCCCGGTTGCTGCCGGGGCTGCGGATGAGCCTGCGCTGTCTGCCCGCATGAACGAGGCGCGGGAGCATTTCGAACGGAAGATTCGCCCGGTGCTGATCCGGCACTGTTACGAATGTCATTCGGCGGCGGCCGACGAAATTCAGGGCGGGCTGCGGGTCGATTCCCGGGATGCCCTCCGCACGGGTGGAGAATCGGGAGCGGCAGTGGTTCCCGGCAAGCCCGGGGAAGGCACACTGCTGGAGGCCCTGCGGCACGAGACTTTCGAGATGCCGCCTGCCGGCAGGCTGCCTGCCACGGTGGTGGAGGATTTTCGCCGCTGGATTGCGCAGGGAGCATTTGACCCGAGGGAAAAACCACCCACCGCGGCCGATGCGGCCCGTCTGGCGTGGCAGGTGACGCTGGCCGAACGGCGGGACTGGTGGAGTCTGCAG
>JAGQPV010000396.1 GCA_020426545.1 Planctomycetaceae bacterium | reverse complement strand
CCCACTGGTACAGCAGCACCTGGTCCAGCGCTTCGGTGCCCTGCTGTTCTTCGGCCCGCTGCAGCCAGCTGCACGCACGATGAAAGCGGATGCCCGCCGGGTGATTCGGCTGAATCTCCGCCAGCCGGTCCTTGTTGGGTTTCCACCGCCGGCGGAGCTGGCGAACAGTGAGGACCGGTTGCGTCGTGCTGCCTTCTGAAGTCATGTCACATCCTGCTGTGGTCTGACTGCCGGTCCCCATGGATCACTTTCGCCCCGCGACGGCGCGAATCCGCGAACCTGGAGTTTAATGCACCTGGAATAAAGTGCCCGGAGGAAAACTAAGACAGACGTGGAAGGAGTAAGGGGGGGGCCTGAAACCTGAATCGGGTTGTTCCGCAAGTCAGACGGGTCGCTGTGAAACGGTGGGCCTGCCAGCCTGCCGCTAATCGCCGAACAGTACGAACCGCTGCCGGTTTCGCCGCAGGCGGGATCGTTCCTGCCGCTCACGTGGGGCATCCTCCGCAATGTTCGGCCTGACGATAATTTCTACCGGAGGCAGATGGTACAGCACGTCATCGTAATACGCTTTGAGTGTGCTGCCATGCAGCAGCCGGTGATCGCGGTGGGACAGCGGCGTCTGAAATTCAATGCGGGGGAATTCGTCGGTGTTCAGCCACTGCGGGTTCCGCACCATCCAGCGGCCCGCGGGAAGTTCGAGCAGCCGCGCTGCCGTGGCCAGAGAACTGTCGTCGAAGGTGGACGTCGTTCGCAGTTCCTCCAGGCGGGCGTTCAGCTGGTTCACGTTCAGCTGCAGCGGTTCTTCCGTGCCGACGAGGGCCACAATCGGCCGACGGGAATGCATTTCGCCCCACCATAAGGTGGCATGCGGGAAGACGGTGGCGAAGCTGTCGGCAATGAGTTCAAAGTCGCCCGGGCCCAGCTGATACAGGGCCAGCCACAGGCAGAAAACTCCGCCGGGGTTCAGCCGCTGGCGGGCGAGGCGGTACTGCTCCACCGTGTAGAGGTAACCGGTTTCGCTTTCCCACGGGACGAACAGATCGGAGACAATCACGTCGAACCGGTTTTCCGAGGTCAGCAGGAAATGCCGGGCATCGTCGACATGCACGCGGGTGCGGGCGTCATCCACAATGTTCCGGTTATGTTCCCGCAGCAGCCGGGTGGCATCCACCACTTCGGGAATCAGCTCCACCACGTCGATCGACTCCAGCTCCTGATGGGGAACCGCGCCGGCAGCCGTCATTCCCGTGCCAAGGCCCAGAAAGGCCACGGTTCGCGGAGCCGGATGCAGCAGCAGTGGCAGATGGGCCTGACGGAATTCGCGGCGGGCATTGGAGCCCGTTGCACCGAACCGGTAATGCAGATTCTGTCTGACTTTCAACGTGCCCGGCCCGCCCACCTGCACCACGTCAATCCAGCCATAGGCCGAATTCCAGCGGCGAATCAGCTGTTCCCGCTCGGGAAGTCTCGCCCATTGCTCCGGGCCTGTCCCGGCTGTCAGCAGCAGCACGACGGGTAGAATCGTCAGCCCGGCACCGAGGGCGAACAGGGGCCGCTGCTGGTGTAACAGCACCACCAGGGCAGCCGCTGTAAAACTGGCAGCCAGCAGAGCAAACGCCGCCCACAGGCCAAGCCACGGGAGCAGGACAAAACTGGCACAGACTGAACCCGCCGCTGCCGCAAGGGTATTCACCATGGTCGACTGGCCCACCAGCACAGCCAGTCCCTTGCTGCGGGGAGCAGCCGCACTCCACAGAGAGGGCAGGACCATGCCCAGCAATGTCACCGCCGGCAGCACAATCATCGCCACCAGGCCACTGGCCGCCAGCAGGTATGTGAGGAAGCTGTCGCCCGTGGTGAAGTATTCCAGCCGGGTGATCCACACGAACAGCGCCGGCGAAATACCGGCGAGCATTCCGCCCAGCCAGCAGCCGACCGCAATGACCAGCGGAGCGGAAAACAGCCGGACCAGAAACGAAGACAGCCACGCCCCCATGGCCAGCGAGACGAGAAATACAGCCACCACCGTGCCGAAGGTGTAAGTGCTGTTGTGGAAGACCAGCGAAAACAGCCGGGAATACAGCACCTGCAGCGCCAATGTGCCAAAGCCGGACAGGCCCGCCAGCAGCAGGATCAGCCACGGCTGGAACGGTCGGAGCGCCCCGGTGGTGGTTCGGCCTTCCGCGGGAGCCAGGGCCCGTTCCGCCACAGGGAGGGAATTCGTGGGACTGCCGTTCCGGGACAGCCGGCGACCCAGGCCCAGCGCACCGGCCCCGCACAGGAAGGAAACTCCCGCTGCCAGAAAACTGCTGCGGCCCACACCCAGTGTCGGCAGCAGAAATCCCGTGGCTGCCACCACGCCGGCAAACGCCCCCACCGTATTCCAGGCATAGGCCCGCACCACGCGGCTTTGCACGTGGGCGGTTCCCCGCTCCAGAAAATCCGACATGAATGGCAGCGTGCTGCCCAGGGCCGATGTCGCCGGCAGCAGGACCAGCAGGCAGAAACCTCCCCGCAGAACCAGCTGCCAGCCGGGATGGTCGCTCTGCAGCAGTGCCGCGCCGGCTTCCGTCTGAACGAGAGCCAGCAGCGAGGGAATCAGGCAGGCCCAGGCCGCCGCGGTGATTTCCGCGCAGGCATAAGCCCGCAGCGGGTTCACTCGCCCCACCAGCCGCGATCCCAGGGCGTAGCCGGCAGCCAGCCCGGTGAAGTACCCGGCCAGAACCACGGCCGCCGCGTGAATCGTATGGCCAAACAGCAGGCCAATCTGCCGCGACCAGGAAATTTCATACACCAGAGCCGCTGCGCCGGAGAGAAAAAACAGCACGCAGCCGAGGGCAAAGCCGGCCCGTGTCAGCTGTGGTTCCTGCGGGCGATGGCTGTCTTCCCGCAGAGCGGGCACCGTCCCCTCGATCGCGGATTGTGGCGGCACCCGTCTCTCCTGCACGTGTTCTCCTCCTGCCGCAAAGGAGGTACGTGATTCTCAGCGTTCGGAACCCGGTAGGAAGCAGACAATGCGGCTGGTCTATCCCGCACGGCAGGCGGAAAGCCCGTACGGAAATCCTGGCCCCGTACAATAGGACGGAGAGGCGGCCCTGTCACCCGTTGCCGGTTCCAGGTCCTCCGGCACAGGTGAATTGGCGGAGGTCCTCCGGCACACGTCCTTCGGTGCAGGCCAGCGGCCCGCAACTCGAGCACGACCTCCGGGAGGATTCGAGGAAGTCTCCGGGAAGTCTCCGGCCGAAACTCTCAGCGGTAGGCCGGCAGCTGGTCCCGCACGATGTCGGTGACGGGGGCGGGTACGGGGGCGTACGGTTCCAGAATCAGCAGGCTGTCGTTCTCATAAGCCCGTCGGAAAGGGAACGATTCCGTCTGAGGCGAGCGGTTCAGCACGAGGTGGGTCACCCCGAATTCCGCGGCCAGCTGCTGGTAGTCCTCCGCGGAGAACGTGCTCAGCAGCTGTCGCTGCCAGGCCGTCATTTCCCGCCCGCGGTTCGCAGCCGCCTGTTCCTCGGTAATGCCGTAAAACTTCAGCAGCCGCATGCGGCGTTCCTGCTCTGTCTGGCTGACAGGGCCGCTGTAGATTTCCGTGGTGAACGGGTTGAATCGCGCTCTGCGGGCCATGGCCTGCCAGCCACTGGCATCCTGCACGAGAAAATTCGCTTCAGCCGGTGAGTTCTCTCTGGCCCACAGCTGGGCATCCAGCATGTCGGCCGCGGGAGAACGCTGCCATGCCACCGCTGTCGACCAGGCCGTTCCGGCGAACATCAGCAGGAACAGGCAGGCGAGAACAGGCAGCGCGGCTGTGCGGTGTTCCGCAGCCACTTCAGTTGCCTCTGGTTCGGCGGAATCCGACAGAGAAGCTGTGCGGCCCATGCCGCCGCTTTCAAACTGAGCCCTCCGCCACTGCTCGGCCAGTACCGGCCACCACGAACGATGCGCCGCGGCGAGTCCGGCCAGGGCAATCAGCAGCACCCGCATTCCGGGTGAAGGCAGGTTGATCCACAGCGGGCTGTCCGACGTCCACGAGTTGCCCGGCAGAAAACGAAACAGCCGTTCGGGAACCAGGGGCAGTGTTAAATAGAAGCAGGCCCAGCCGGCCAGCAGGATGGCCGAGATCCGGTGATGAAACCGGTGCATCCAGCGGTTCCAGGTCCAGTGGAACAGACGGCTCAGTACACCGCCTCCCGCTGTTTCACTCCACAGCAGCACAAAGAAGGGCGACCAAAGCAGGGCCGAATCGGGAGCTGTCAGCGGAATAACCAGGCACAGAATCGCCGCTGTTGTACTGAACCAGTCTCTGGCCGAGGCGATATGATCGGCCCAGGAAGCGATCACCATGGGAACTGCAGTCAGAATCAGGAAGGTGCTGGCCCGCAGGCCGCACAGCTCCAGCAGCACGGGCTGTTCCAGCAGACCACCCAGAAGATGCACAAGGCCCAGCACGGCCGATCCCGCTGCAGAGGCCAGCCACAGACGGGCAACCGGGTTGCCGGCCCGGCCGTATTTCCGGGCGGCATTCAGTGCCAGCAGCGACCAGGCGGCAACCAGAGCCAGGCTCGAGAGCCAGCGGGGATGTCCCCATGGCCACAGCTGAGAATTCGCCCGCAGTCCGGCCATCAGTTCCGCATGGTCCACCGGTGCAGCCAGCAGCCGGGGAGCCATCACATAAGGCAGTACAAACACTGTCGCCGCAGCAATCAGCAGGCCAACCCGCTGGAGCAACCGTTCCCGGTTTGTGTGCCAGTCCTGCAGCGACCAGGCAATTCCCATGATCACGGTGCAGCTGGCCGCCAGCGGCAGGTGAACCAGTCCGGCAACGGCCAGCAGCCCCGCAGCCCGCCAGTCATGATCCCGCAGCACACAGGCCAGACTGCATAACAGCAGTCCCAGGGCCAGCAGGCCCGGATCGGGTGCAAAGTTCCAGCCAGGAGTATGAACACTGTTGGCCAGGTTCCAGCTCCAGGGGGTCGCAATGCAGCAGAACACCATGGCCACGGCCGAGACCACCACCCGACGGGTGGCGGTCCAGGTGAGATACCACACGCCAGCCGCCAGCAGCAGGCCCTGCAGCAGGCTTTCCGCCCGAACCACATTCTCCGGATCCAGCTGAAACCGGGAGGCCAGGACGGCGGGAACCCAGTTCATGGCGGAACGGGTGGAACGGGACGCGGCTGCGGTTTCGTCTTCCGCAGCCAGTGCTGGCTGGCCGCTATTGTACCGGCCCGTTTCTTCCTGTGCCCGCACTGCCTGCATCAACGGACCATCATCCTGGGCGATATGCGCCATACGGATGGAATGGTTCATCAGACTGCTGGCAGCATAGACCGCCACCACCAGGCCAGTGAACAGCAGAAACAGTTGCCTGGCCCGTGTCAGATAGCCAGTAACAGGACTGTCGATCGCTGTCTCGTGCACGGGCCGTTCGGGTGACTGCTCTGTCATGAGTTTCGACTGCCTCTTCTGAGAGACTGTCCGGAAACCTCGTGTTACCCCAACCGCATGTGGCAGTCCTGAAATACAGGCACAAGCCGTGGTATGGGGACAAGGATTTCCGGACAGGCATTGAGTCCCGTCCCGCCGGAATAAATCCACGCACGGCAGGAGTTCTGCCTGATTTGTGAACTGATCAGGTCAACCCGCCAGGTGCAGCGCAATCGTTCGGTTCCGCTGCCTGTCTGTCGACTGCAGCCGGGCTGTTGATGGGAATGTGCCGCGGGAACAACTGTCCGCAAGTCTCGGCTGACTGGCCCGGCAGCCAGAGAATCAGCGCGGAATCCTAGCCGGAGGGGCGATTCTCTGGAATAGCGTTCTGGACAGTCTGTCAGCC
>JAGQPV010000395.1 GCA_020426545.1 Planctomycetaceae bacterium | reverse complement strand
GCTGCTGGCGACGATGGGCGTATCCGCCGGGACCGAAGCTGAAGCGTCTCACGCGCTGCACGAAGCCCGTGCGGCGAAGCTGGCCTGTCAGCTTCCGCCCGTCGTAGTGGCCTGGGATGGCCAGCCCGGACCGTGGCCCGTGTGCCTGCCGACGGGTTCCGCTGCGGCTCACCTGACTGTTCAGCTGGAGCTGGAAGACGGTTCCGAACAGAGCTGGAAACTGTCCCCCCAGCAGCTGCCTGCTGTCGATCAGCAGGGAAACGTGCCGCTGTCGCTGCCCCTGGACGGCCCGCTGCCGTTCGGCCGGCATCGGCTGCATCTGGAATATCACGGTGTGCGGGGCTGCTGCTGGATTCTGTCCGCTCCCCGCGCGGCCTGGCCGGGCATTCCCTCGTTCACCGCAGAGGCCGGCGGGAGCCCCGCAGCGGACCGTTCCCCCACTCGCGGGATTCCACGTCGGGCTCAGTGGGGCGTTTTCCTTCCGCTGTATTCGCTGATTACCGAAAGCAGCTGGGGTGCGGGAAACTATACCGATCTGGCCCGGCTGGCAGCCTGGTGCGGCGCACAGGGAGGCGCTCTGACAGGCACGCTGCCGCTGCTGGCGTCATCGCTGGGCGACCCCTGCGACCCCAGCCCGTATGCTCCGTTCAGCCGACTGTTCTGGAATGAATTCCATATCGACATACCCGCCATTCCGGAATTCGCCCGGTCCCAGGCGGCACAGCAGCTGGTGGCGAGCGAAGAGTTTCAGCAGCGGCTGGCGGAGCACCGCAGCACCGACCTGATCGACTGGAAGCAGCAGATGCAGCTCCGCCGGCAGGTACTGGAAATTCTGGCGGTGGAGTTCTTCGAGTCGGCGGAGGAATACCGGCGAACGCAGTTTCTGGAATATCTGGCCCAGCGGCCCGAAGCCGGGGACTATGCCGCCTTCCGCGCGGCGGGCGAGCAGCTGGGGACCGACTGGCAGCAGTGGCCCGCCGATCTGAGGAATGGTACACTGCCGGAAAGCTGCGGCGATCCTTCAGTCCGGCAGTTCTGGCTGTATTCGCAATGGATTGCCGAACAGCAGATGGCAGCGGCCTCCGCGGAAGCGGACCGGACAGGCAGCGGCCTGTACCTCGATCTGCCGCTGGGTGTCCGGCAGAACGGCTTCGACCTGTGGCGTCATCAGTCGGTGTGGGCGATTGGCACACAGGTGGGCGCGCCGCCCGATCCGGTTTTCACCAGAGGTCAGAACTGGGGTTTCGCCCCGCTCGATCCACGCGGGTTGCGGCAGGATGGTTACAGTTATCTGCTCGACGTGATCGGGCATCATCTGCGGTACTCGCGGCTGCTGCGGATTGACCATGTGATGTCTCTGCACCGCCTGTGGTGGATTCCGCCCGGCTTTTCCGCGGCCGACGGAGCTTATGTGGGCTGCCCGGGAGAAGAACTCACGGCAGTACTGTGCCTGATGTCGCACCGGCACCAGGCGACCATTGTCGGAGAGAACCTTGGCACCGTGCCGGTGGAAGTGGACGAAAGTCTCAAACGGCACGCCATTCGCACCATGCATGTGCTGCAGTATGAACTGGAAGGCGGAGCGGAATCTGGTCTCAAGCCGCCCCCGCATCCTGTCCTGGCATCGCTGAACACACACGATATGCCTCCGTTCGCCGGGTGGTGGGCCGGGCTGGATATCGATGACCGTCTCGATCTGGGACTGATGACTGCCGAAGAAGCAGTCGAAGAACGCAGGCGGAGGGCCGTGCTGGTGGCACAGCTGAGTCGTCAGCTGCGGGAACAGGGCTGGAGCGGAACAGAATCCGGCGGACAGGACCGTGCGGCTGCGGCGGAGACAGCTGCCTCCCGTGGTGTTCCACCGCAGGACGAGCACCACAGTGAGGGCCGTGCGAAAGAAGGACCGGGCCGTACAGACGATGTCGCCCCGGCACCGCTCGCCCCGCCCGCCGAAGAAGATGTAACCGCCACGCACCGGTTTCTGGCCGCCAGTCCGGCGGAGTCAGTGCTGGTCAGTCTGGAGGATCTGTGGCGGGAAACCCGACCGCAGAACGTGCCGGGCACTTCGTCCGAACGGGCGAACTGGCAGCGGCGGGCTGCTTACACTTTTGAAGAATTCAGTGAATCGCCCGCAGTGCTCGGGTTACTGGCAGAGTTCAACGAACTTCGCCGCCAGAGCCTGACAGTGCGGGAATCAGGAGAGATTTCGGCATGAATCGCCCCGGCAGCCAGCAGCCATCAGTTTCCGCCAGCTCGACCTCGCCCGCGAAGAACTCCGGTTCTTCCGTGCCGGGCCGGGCGGTTTCCCCTGTACTCGACTCAGATCTGCTGACCGACCAGGACGTCTACCTGTTCAACGAGGGCACTCACCGCACGTTGTACTCCTGCCTGGGAGCACACCTGCAGGAACGTGACGGTCAGCAGGGAACACACTTCGCCGTGTGGGCTCCCAATGCGGAAACGGTCACCGTCATCGGCGATTTCAACGGCTGGGACAAACTCAGCCATCCGCTCAAGGCCCGTGGTTCCTCGGGAATCTGGCAGGGCTTCATTCCCGGAGTAGAGCAGGGCACCCGTTACAAATACCACATTCATTCGCGGATGAACGGGTACGAAGTCAGTAAGGCCGATCCGTTCGGCGTGTACCACGAAATCCCGCCGCAGACCGCTTCCGTCGTCTGGGGCTCGCACAGGGACTGGCAGTGGAATGACGGGGACTGGATGGAGTCCCGCGGGGGCCGGAACTCCCTGTCGGCACCGATCTCCATTTACGAAGTTCACCCCGGTTCCTGGCGGCGGAAGGCGGAGGACGGCAACCGGTCGCTCACCTGGCGGGAACTGGCCCACGAACTGGCCGAATACGTGAACGGGCTGGGCTATACCCACGTGGAACTGATGCCCGTGATGGAGCATCCGTTCTTCGGTTCCTGGGGTTACCAGATCACCGGTTATTTTGCTCCCACCAGCCGCATGGGGACTCCGGAAGACTTCAAGTACCTGGTGGACTATCTCCATCAGCACGGCATCGGGGTGATTCTCGACTGGGTACCATCGCATTATCCCAACGACGAGCATGGCCTGAATTACTTTGACGGCTCTCATCTGTACGAGCATGCCGACCCGCGGCAGGGATTTCACCCCGACTGGAACAGCTGCATCTTTAACTATGGCCGGAACGAGGTCCGCAGCTTCCTGCTGAGTAATGCACTGTACTGGCTGTCGGAATTTCATATCGACGGGCTGCGGGTCGATGCGGTGGCATCGATGCTGTACCTGGATTATTCCCGCAAGGAAGGGGAGTGGATCCCCAACCGCTACGGCGGACGGGAAAATCTGGAAGCCATCTCGCTGATGCGGATGCTGAACCAGGCGATTTATGAACTGCACCCCGATGTGCAGACCTTCGCCGAGGAATCGACCGCATGGCCGATGGTGTCCCGCCCGGCCGAAACGGGAGGTCTGGGGTTTGGCCTCAAGTGGGATATGGGCTGGATGCACGACAGCCTCCGGTACTTCGGACACGATCCCATTCATCGCAAATATCATCACGGGGAACTGACGTTCCGGATGATCTATGCGTTCAATGAGAATTTTGTCCTGCCGCTGTCGCACGATGAAGTCGTGCATGGCAAGGGGTCGCTGCTCGACCGCATGCCCGGTGACGACTGGCAGAAGTTCGCCAACCTGAGGCTGCTGTTCGGCTATATGTATGGCATGCCGGGTAAGAAGATGCTGTTCATGGGCGGGGAGTTCGGCCAGTGGACCGAGTGGCAGCACGATGCCACGCCACAGTGGGAACTGGCGACGCATGACCGGCATCAGGCGGTCAGCCGCTGGGTGGCCTCGCTGAACCGCGTGTACCGCGATGAACCAGCCCTGCACACCCTCGACTGCGATCCGAAAGGCTTCGAGTGGATCGACGCGAACGACTGGGCCAACAGCGTGCTCAGTTTTCTGCGGATCGGCGGAGAGCCCGAATCGACGGTGGCGGTCGTCTGCAACTTCACGCCGATCCCCCGCAAAAACTACCGGGTGGGTGTCCCGTTTGCCGGTCGCTGGACGGAAATCCTCAACAGCGATGCCACCGAGCACGGCGGCAGCGGCCACGGGAATATGGGCGAAGTGACGACAACGCCGGTGCCGTACCACGGGCGGCCCTGCTCGCTGAATCTGACATTGCCTCCTCTGGGAACGATCTTTCTGAAGTATGAAGGCCCGGCCACATGAAGTCTGCCGAGACCGATTCTTCTCTGTCCGCCGCCGCCGCAGTGTCCCCCTGGGAGGGGGTGCGGGCAGAATCCGTCCATCCGCAGTATCCGCCCTCGCTGGGAGCGATTCCGCTCAGCACCGGGCAGACGCTGTTCCGCGTGTGGGCCCCGAAGCTGTCCGCGGTGCAACTGGAGCTGACAGGTCCGGAGGGCCCGGCCGATCACCCCCGGACTGTGGAACTGCAGGCGGAACCGCGGGGCTACTTTTCGGCTGTGGTCGATGAGGCTGGTCCCGGTTCGCTGTATCGCTTTCGGACGGGCGAAGGCAGCAGCTTTCCCGATCCGGCATCCCGGCTGCAGCCGCACGGGGTCCACGAGGCTTCGGCGGTGGTGGCGACGGGTTTCGACTGGACGGATTCCGGCTGGGCGGGCATTCCGCTGCGGGATTACATCATTTACGAACTGCATATCGGCACGTTCACCCCGCAGGGCACCTTCGAAAGTGCCATAGCCGCGCTCGATGGGCTGGTGGAGCTGGGGATTACGGCAGTGGAGCTGATGCCGGTGGCCCAGTGCCCCGGGGGACGCAACTGGGGTTATGACGGCGTCTATCCCTATGCAGCGCAGAATACCTGGGGCGGGCCGGAAGGGCTGAAGCGATTCGTCGATGCCTGCCACAGCCGGGGCCTGGCCGTCGTGCTGGATGTGGTTTACAACCACCTCGGCCCGGAAGGAAACTATCTGCAGCAGTTCGGTCATTATTTCACCCACCGTTACTCCACCCCGTGGGGCGCGGCACTGAACTTTGATGACTCGTATTCCGACGAAGTGCGGCGGTATTTTATCGAGAATGCCCTGTACTGGATTCGCGACTGTCATATCGACGCGCTGCGGCTGGATGCCGTGCACGCCATTTATGATCAGTCGGCCTGTCCCTTCCTGCGGGAGCTGGGAGATGCGGTTCGCCTGCAGGGCGAGCTGTGCGGACGACGGGCCTGTTCCATCGCGGAGAGCAACCTGAATGACCCCGCGATGATTCTTCCCGCGGAGCGGGGAGGCAACGGGCTGGATGGTCAGTGGGTCGATGATCTGCATCATGCCCTGCACGTGGTGCTGACGGGTGAACGCGAAGGCTATTACGCGGACTTTCACGGGTTCGACGATCTCGTGACCGCCTGGGAGAGGGGTTTCATTTACAGCGGGCAGTATTCGGAGTTCCGTCATCGCCGGCATGGAGAAGCGGCCGACGGGCTGCCGCTCGAATCGTTCGTGGTCTGTTCGCAGAATCACGATCAGATCGGCAACCGGATGCTGGGCGAGCGGCTGACGACACTGGCCGACTTCGAGCAGCTCAAGCTGGCGGCGGGCACGGTGCTCCTGTCGCCTTATGTTCCCCTGCTGTTCATGGGCGAGGAATACGCGGAGCCGGCTCCGTTCCCGTTCTTTATCAGCCACACCGACGCCGATCTGGTGCAGGCGGTGCGGAATGGACGGCAGGAAGAGTTTTCCAGCTTTTCATGGAAGGGCGAACCGCCCGATCCGCAGAGTGAAGACACCTTCGGGCAGGCAAAGCTGGATCATGATCTGAAGCAGGATGGCCGGCATGCCGCCATGTTTGCCCTGTACCGCGAGCTG
>JAGQPV010000394.1 GCA_020426545.1 Planctomycetaceae bacterium | reverse complement strand
CACAGGCTGCCCTGCTGGAAGCCATGCAGGAACACCAGGTGACGACGGGCGGGGTGCGGCACATGCTGCCCGAACCGTTCTTCGTGCTGGCCACCCGCAACCCGATTGAGCAGGAAGGCACCTACCCGCTGCCGGAAGCCCAGCTGGATCGCTTCATGTTTGAAGTGCTGGTGGATTACCCCAGCGAAGCCGAGGAATTTGCGATCGTCCGGCAGACGACAGCCGAGGCCGGTGCGGCGATCGAAACGGTCCTTTCGCGGGATGATCTGGTGCGGCTGCAGGCCATGGTGCGGCGGGTGCCCGTAGCCGACCATGTGATACGATACGCGATGCAGTTTTCCCGGCTGACGCGGCAACCGCTGGGCCGTCGGCGGAATGCTCCCGGTCATCAGGTGCCGGTGCCGGATTTCATTCGCGAGTATGTCAGCTGGGGTGCCGGGCCACGGGCCAGTCAGTATCTGATTCTGGGAGCCCGCGCCCGGGCTGTGCTGCAGGGGCGGACTTCCGCCGGAATTCAGGATGTGAAGGCGGTGGCGGGACCGGTGCTGCGGCATCGGATCATCACCAGCTTCAATGCGGAATCCGAAGGAATCACCGCGGACGATATCATTCATCGCCTGGCTGAGATGATTCCCGCCGATCCCGGAGAGCTGGCGGGAAAAGACGGATTTCCCGATGTCTTTCGCGCCGCCGATGCCCACTGAACCGCGCCGGTCACAGGCAGTTGGCGGGGCGGAGGCGGCAGCGGCCGAATCCGGCCCTCTTTTCAACCCGCCCCCGTTGGGTTATTTTGACACGCAGGCTGCCACCGGAAGCTGCGGGGTTATCCTGCGGGTTTTCGCCTGTCCGGCAGCCGGATTCTGATTGAAAATGTCGACGCTGCACCAGGCATTCTCTCGAAAGCCGGGGAGTTCTCTCCGGGGAAGATCGAGAACTGATGACAGCCTTCGGCGGCTGAGGGCCTGAAACCTGGCCGCCAGGCAGCCAATGAACCGCGCACACCACCGTTGTTGATGATTGAGGACTGGTACGATGGATCGGGAAGAAATTCTGCTGGATACAGAAGAGCGGATGGAGAAAGCGGTGGAGGTGCTGCACACCTCGCTGCAGGGCCTGCGGACGGGCCGGGCCACTCCCGGTCTGGTCGATTCCATTCGGGTCGACTACTACGGATCTCCCACGCCGCTGAAGCAGATGGCCAACCTCAGTGTGCCGGAGCCGCAGCAGATTCTGATTCGACCGTTTGATGCCGGCACCATTGGCAACATCTCCAAGGCGATTCAGGCTTCGGATCTGGGTCTGTCGCCGAATTCCGACGGCCGCGTCATCCGCCTGAATATTCCCCCGCTGTCGACCGAGCGGCGGCGTCAGCTCAGCAGTCGGGTGCGGGAACTGGCGGAAGAGTGCCGCGTGGCGATCCGCAATATCCGGCGGGACGGCAACAAGCACGCCGACCAGGCCGAGAAAGACAAAGTGATGTCGGAAGACGAGCGGGACGGCTGCAAGGAAGAGATTCAGAAACTGACCCAGACCTGGGAAGGGAAGGCCAACGAGATGGCCGCCAGCCGGGAAAAGGACATCATGGACGAGTAATCCGAGTCCTCGGTCTGCAGCTTCCGGACCTGCTTTTCTGGATCCGGAAAGAGATCAGGCACAGCCTGAGCTGCAGGACTGTGCAATGTGGCCATTGAGATCGATCCAGTAATTTCCTGCAGCGAGACAGCAGAATTTGATGTTCAATCGTGGTAGGGCCGGCTGTGCCGGCCGTCTTCGATTGGCCAACGCGGGCAGTATCAGTCGCTCAGACCATTGCCTGATAGTTCTCTACGGTGAAGTATCTGTTCCACATTCGGATGGCCGGCACAGCCGGCCCTGCAAGACTCCATCACTTCCGTCCCGGCAGATTTCGCCTTCGTCTGGCGAAGTCGAGCTTTCTTCTTTGCGTGTCGGTTAACAGGTCATCGAATGGAGTCAGCAGTTCAATGAACTGTTGATAATCTTTATAACGAAACAGTATCGTCGCCTGCTCGGCAGCTCTGGAAAATCGAATGCTCCTTGCCTCAGCAGTCATTGACTGCCGTGCTGCCTGGGCGGCTGGTGAATCTTCCGGCTCGGTTAACTCCCGGATTTTCAGCGCCGCCAGAAATGACCAGTACGGGTGGTTCCAGGACTCCTCATCCATTTCGAATTTGTGCAGCTGGACTTCCGGAACCGTCCTGCTCCAGCTGATGATGGCATGTGTTGCTTCGTCAATCCTTCGATTGAATTCGGCCACCTCGGAAGGGAGCCCGGCCTGCATCTCCCTGACGAACTGATCCTGTTGTTCCTGGATCTCGAATCCCCATCTTTCGATCAGCGGGACCAGCTGGTGGAGAGTCTCTGGAATGCGCGATCTGTCCAGTGAAAGTCCCGCACCGACTTCCAGATTCATCAATCATTCCCCTGCTGATTCATATTGATAGAGAAAACTCCGCTTCGCCATCCTCATAGACAATCACCATCCGGGTGGCAGGGCTGGAAACCGATCCCGGTTTGTTGTCGCCCAGATCGAAATCGACGACCCAGTGATTCCGAAAGGATTTCCTGACACGCAGACAGGTGTCGAGCATGTCTGGTGCGCAGTCTTTTGCCAGTTCATCCAGACAGGCTATGTCGATATAGCGAGCAGCAACAACGGGGCCGAGCTGTAATTCTGATTCCGCCACAAATTCTCTGGCCTTACGAATGGCCTCTTCTTCGGTCATGGCTGGTCTCCCGGCGGCACAGCCCTTACCCCGTGCTGAGGGTTTCGTCCCGGATGTCGGTCACGAACATGCAGCCCGGGCTGTGCGTGATCGCCAGCTTTGGCCGGCTGGCCATGATGACGGCCTGCGGGGTCACGCCACAGGCCCAGAAGACGGGCAGTTCCCCCTCGTGGATGGGGACCGCGTCGCCGAAATCGGGCTGTGACAGATCATTGATACCGATCTCTTCCGGCAGGCCGAGATGCACGGGAGCCCCGTGAACGCCCGGGTAGCGGGAGGTGATCTGCACGGCCCGAATGGCGTCGGCGGGTGAGAGCGGCCGCATGGAGACCACCAGCGGCCCGTGGTACCGCCCTGCCCCGCGGGTTTCCACATTCGTGCGGTACATGGGCACGTTGGAACCCAGCTCCAGGTGCCGCACGGGAATTTCCGCCCGCAGCAGGGCGGATTCAAAGGTGAATGAGCAGCCGATGACGAAGGCGACGAAATCGTCCTGCCAGAAGTCGAGAATGTCGGTCGGTTCCGAGGTCCGTTCGCCATCCCGCCAGACGCGGTAGCTGGGCAGGTCGGTCCGCAGATCGGACCCGGGAGCGACCGATTCCGGCACCGGGCTGCCGGGTGAGGTGACGTCCAGCAGCGGGCACGGTTTGGGGTTCCGGCGGCAGAATTCCAGGAATTCATACGCATCGGATTGCGGCAGAATGGCCAGGTTGGCCTGGGCATAACCGGCGGCCAGGCCACAGGTTGGCCCCGTCCATTCGCCGGTGCGGCAGGCCTGGCGAACCTGGGAACCCGTGTGCAGGCTGTCGGCCAGTGCGGGGGAGTCGGGCATGGTGTCCTCGGCGGTATGTCCGGGTCGAGCGGCAGGCAGTGAACGGATTACTGTCGGCACGGGCCGGGCGGCTGAGCAGTCCAGGGGGCGGAATCTGGCTGCCGTCATGCTGTATATTCCCCGACAGATGCCATACATTCAACCGGCTGCCGGACTGGCGACAGCAGACTGGAAGTCCCCCCTGCTGTCACGCTCTTACTCTGCTCATGGAAAATGTGTCTCATGTCGAGCCCGGATGCCCCCGCTGACGATGTGTTCGAGCAGTTGCGGTGGAAGAAGTTTCCCGTGCTGAACGACGGTTTTGTCTGCCTGGTCGATCGAATGGGAGATGACAGCTCCGTCACGCAGGCGGCCCGGGTGAGCTATGGCGAGGGGACCCGTCGCGTCTCGGATGACCGGACACTGATTCGCTACCTGCTGCGGC
The DNA here is from genome assembly GCA_020426545.1 of Planctomycetaceae bacterium. Taxonomy (GTDB): domain Bacteria; phylum Planctomycetota; class Planctomycetia; order Planctomycetales; family Planctomycetaceae; genus JAGQPV01. The sequence goes on along the minus strand of JAGQPV010000394.1, from coordinate 1,853 downwards.
ACCGGCACACCACGCCGTTTGAAATGGCCGAGCTGAAGCTGCTGGTTCGCGTGCCGATGGACTGCTGGCGGCAGTGGATTCGCCATCGCACGGCGAATGTGAATGAGTACAGCACGCGGTACTCGGTCGCGATTGATTCGGCCCAGAAGACGTTACCAGGCGAGTGGCGGACGCAGGCGGCCAGCAATCGCCAGGGCAGCGCCGGACTGCTGCCGGCTGAACAGGGCGAAACGCTTTCCGAAGAGGAGCAGCGCCTGCAGAGCCATGCCCGGCAGGTGTATCAGGACCGGATCGATGCCGGTGTGGCCCGCGAGCAGGCCCGCAAGGATCTGCCGCTGTGCACCTACACGGAAGCGTACTGGAAGATCGATCTGCACAACCTGCTGAACTTCCTCAGCCTGCGGATGGATTCGCACGCTCAGCAGGAAATCCGCGAGTATGCGACCACCATTGGCGAGCAGATCGTCAAACCGCTGTTCCCCGTGGTGTGGGAAGCGTTTCAGGATTACCGTGTCGGCGGCATGTTCCTCACCCGGCTGGACCGGGAAGTCATGCAGCGGCTGCTGGCACAGGCTGCTGCCGGCGGGCTGGTGCCACCGCTGCCGATGGAGCTGTTTCTGGCACAGCAGGACGACAGCTGGCGCGAGCTGAAGCGCAGCCGCGAACGGGACGAATGCCTGCAGAAACTGGTGACGCTGGGCCTCGTACAGGAATAGCCCGGGTGCTGGAGGAACGGCGTTTAGAACTCTTCGTCTGCTGCATATTCGGCAGCGACGTGGTGGCTTGCTCTTTCCGCACTGAGTCGGAAATGGGGTTCCGGAATCACCGGTGCCGAAGGTGCCCCGTCTGCTGACTCCGGGAGAGCGGCCTGTGCTGTGGAAGCCACTTCAGGCGAGTTCCCGGTCGGCTGGTTTTCTGCGGGAAGCTGGAGCAGGTCTGCCAGCGGAACCGGGGGCTGTGCGGATCGCTCAACCGCAGCCAGCAGGAATCGCTCCAGGCTGGCGGTGGAAACCGGTGCCTCAAACAGCTGCGGAGTGGCTTCGCTGATTTCCCGGCTGATGCGGTTTCGCCATTGCGGGCTGGTCGCCAGGCCGGTGGCGAGTCGCACATATTCTTCCGCACTGCCGGCGATGGTGTCGGTCACCCCCAGCCTTTCCAGTACGGCGGCGGTGGCCCTGCTTCGCAGGAAGCGGCCCGGCCAGGTGACGACCGGCGTGGCGGCGGCCACCAGGCGGATGGCTGTCAGCAGGTCGGAGGAATGAAGGGTGTCGAGCGCGACATCGGCCAGCTGCAGCACCTGCAGACGGTGGCTGGACGGCATGCGGGGCAGGATTTTTACCCGCTGCAGAAACTGTGGAATGCTGGCTGAGAGCCGCTGGACCAGCAGCCTGGTCCAGTTCCGCTGTTCGCCTTCAAACAGAATCAGCGTTCCCGTGGGATCGTCCGCCAGAATGGCTGCGAGCAGTGCGTCGAACTCCGGATGGAACCGGAACGGTTCCTGCGGGCAGACATACAGCGGGCCGTCCGGCAGCCCGAACTGGGCCCGAGTGGCACCGGGGGCAATCTCCGGGCGGGTGAACCACGCGGGACAGCCCTCCAGCCGCACCAGCTGTTCGGTGTACTGGCTGCCGGAGTTCTCCGGTTCGAGATCCCGGTCGGACAGGAAGTAGTCGACCGTGCTGATTCCGCCCGTCACCGGGTGACCGATTCCCGCGCACTGCACCGGGGCCAGCCGCGAGAACGACAGCATCCAGGTCAGCGGGTCCATGCCTGGTTCGGGATAATACAGCACGTCCAGGCCGCAGCGGGCGATCTGCTGCTGGCAGGCGGCCAGATCGTTCGGGAGCGAAATC
>JAGQPV010000393.1 GCA_020426545.1 Planctomycetaceae bacterium | reverse complement strand
CTGCAACATTCCAGACGGACTGCTGCACCGGTTCCTGTTCGAGAAGTGCGAGGCTTCTGTCGGGGAAGTGGAAGACTGGAGACTTCCACTCCGGCACGAAGCCACTCCGGCGCGAAGCCAAGCCGGCACGAAACCACCCCCCCCTGACTGCCCTGCGTCGGCAGGCGGCGTTTTACCGCCACCTGAGTGACGCAGGCCGGGCTCTCTTCGCGGAGAGGGCCGACCGAACCACTGCCAGGCACACGGAAGAGGCAGGGACAATTCCCGCCAGGCTCACCTGGCGGACTTCTGCAGGAGACAGCCTGATTCACGTCACCCACCACCCGCTGGTGGGTGACGGCGGGTCTCCAGGCGAGGTTTCCCGCCGGTCAGCTGTCGAGGGCGCTGCGGCTGAAGGCCATGATCGTGATGTCGTCGTTCTGCTCGCGACCGTTGGCGTGCCGGCGCACATCGGCCAGCAGATCGCGGCCCAGTTCATCGGCCCGGGGCGAGGCATTCTGCACGAACTCCACCACCCGCTCCTTGGTGTAGAGATTCCCCTCGGGGTCCATGGCCTCGTCCACACCATCGGTCACAATCACCACGGTTTCCCCCGGTGAGAGCGGACGACTGACGACATCAAACGGAAACCCTTCCATGATGCCCACGGGAATGCCGATCGTTTCCTCGTCGAACTGATCGACCGTGCCATCCGGCCGGCGGATCAGCGGGGACATGTGGCCGGCGTTCACCAGAGTCATTTCGTGGGTGGTCAGATCGATGACCACCAGCACGTAGGTCACGAACCGGCCTTCCACGGCGTTGGCGCACATGTGGTTGTTGATGGCCACGATGGCTTCGCCCACATCGTGGGTAAAGTTCATCGTGTTCTGCACCACGCTGGCCATGCGGGACATGATCAGTGCGCCCGGCACACCCTTGCCCGCCACATCGCCGAACGAGAGGCAGATTTTCGTGTCATCCAGCATGAAGGCGTCGTAGTAGTCGCCGCCAACCGCCTGGGCCGAATCGTAGGAAGCGAAGAAGTCATAACCTTCAACCGAAGGCAGTTCCCTGGGCAGCAGGGCCCGCTGCACATCGCGGGCAATCTGCATTTCGCTGTCCTGCTTCTGCTTCTCAAAGTGCGAAGCCAGCAGCCGGGCGCTCTCGTAGGACAGGGCGGCCTGGCCGGCCACCGCCATCAGCAGATCGAGGTCTTCGCTGCGGAACTGATTGACCGGGTTCTGGGTATCGATGTTGATCACCCCGGTCGGCTCGCCTTCCAGCCCCAGCATCGGCACGCACATCATCGAGCGGATGGTCAGGCTGGAAATCGATTCGCTGGCATCAAACCGCGAATCGCTGGCAGCATCGGCCGAGAGAATGCCCTGCCTGTCTTCCAGCACCTTGTTCAGAATGGTGCGGCTGAGTTTCACCGTGGAATCTTCTTCGTCCCGCCGGTGCCGCTGCGCCGCCGGGATCATCCGGCCGGTGTCGTCGTCCCGCAGCAGAATGCTGCCCCGATCCGCGTGGGGGAAAATGCGGAACAGAGTTTCCAGAATTTTCGGCAGCAGAGCCTGCACATCGCTGCTGCCCGCCAGACTGCGGCTGATTTCCAGCACGGCTTTCAGCTTGACGTCGGGCTGAACGTCGAGCATGCCGAACCGGCCGACATTCTCCAGCGAGCCCATGATCTGGGCGGAGTCCTCGTCCTCATCGGACAGATTAAACTGGAACGTCTCACTGGGCGAAGCACTGGCCCGCGGGGGAGGAGCCAGAGTCGCATCCACAGCAGGCGGCTGGAACGGATTCGGCTGCGACGGGAGCTGCATGCCACCGTCTTCAGGCAGCTCGACCAGCGGCTCGCTGACTTCCTGCTCTTCGTATCGCAGCAGCAGCGGCCCCAGCTTGACGCGGTCGCAATGAGTCAGCCGCGTGGGCTGTTCGAGCCGCTGCGCATTGAGGAATGTGCCATTCCCGCTGCCCAGGTCTTCCAGATACCAGTGACTGCCGTCCCAGGTCGCCCTGGCATGGCGGCGGGAAATCATCCCGGAATTCAACTGAACCCCGCAGTCAGGGTGCCGACCCAGCAGTACCAGCTCGCCCGAAAGCTCGAACCGAATTGCCTGGCCGTCCTGCAGCAGTACCAGAGACGCCATCGTAACCTGTCCGTGACTGAGATGTTGCCCCGGCTTTGACATGCAATCCGTCGAATCGGATCGCCGGATGCAGTGCGAATTGAACCAGGCTCAGCAGCGTACCCTCTGCCCGAAGCCAGAGAATCGCTCTACACTGTGTGAAACCTGATTCTAAGCCACCGCCCACCAGTTGGCAACGGTTCACCGATTGTCCTGAAATTCATGCAATGCTCGCACAGACTGCGGATTCCCGGCTGCACTCGGCCGCCCGTGCGCCGGGGAGCCTCCGCGAAGGCTGTGTGTCACAGGGCGACCGACGGCACGGGCGGTGCCGCGGGCGGAGTGGCCGGGTCGAGAAACATCTGCTGCCACAGCTCCAGGCAGATCAGAGCCCACAGCCGGTAACTGTGATCCCACCGCTGCTGCTGATGTTCGTCGATCAGCCGGCGGACAGCCGCCGGATTGAACAGCCCCCGCTGCAGCGCCCGCGAGGACAGCAGCGTCTCTTCCAGCATGGGACGCAGTTCACCCCGGAACCAGTCACCCAGCGGCACGCCAAAGCCCATCTTGGGCCGCTGCTGAATCGACTCGGGAAGCAGGTCGGCGAAGGTTTCCAGCAGAATCCGTTTGCCCTTCCGGCCTCTCAGCTTCCGTTCCAGAGGCATGGCCACGGCCAGCTCCGCCACATGATGATCCAGAAACGGGCTGCGGCACTCCAGCCCGCAGGACATGCTCGCCAGGTCGACTTTCGTGAGAATATCGCAGGGCAGGTAAGTCAGCATGTCCGCGACCGTCGTGCGGGTCACCAGATCGCGGGAGGAGCAGCCACCATAAGCCCGCAGCAGAAAATCGGCCGAGTCCGCTCCGCCCAGCGACTCCCGAAACCCCTCGGTATACAGGCTGTCGCGGGTCTCCCGGCTGAAGGTTGAAACCCAGTTGAGGTACCGCCGCTGCGGCTCTTCGCCCAGAGCGGCCAGAAACCGCTTCCCCCTGCGGATGATGGACCGCTGATTAACCGACCCGGGAATTTTCTGCCACAGGCGGGCCGCCAGCATTCGCCGCATGACACCGGGCAGCCGGTCAAACTGCGCCGCCAGCTGCACCGCCTGGTAACGGTCGTATCCGGCGAACAGTTCGTCTCCGCCATCTCCCGAGAGGGCCACCGTCACGTGGCCGCGGGTCAGCTCAGACAGGGCCATGGTGGGAATCGCCGAGCTGTCGGCGAAGGGTTCGTCGTACTGCCAGATCAGCCGGGGCAGCACATCCAGCGCCTGCGGTTCCACCACCAGTTCATGATGCTCGGTTCCCAGGTGTTCCGCCGCCTGCCGGGCGAACGCCCGCTCATCGAACGACTTCACCGGAAAGCCGATCGAAAAGGTAAGCACCGGCCGCTCGGAGAGTTCCTGCATCAGGCCGGAGATAATGGTCGAATCCACTCCGCCCGACAGAAACGCACCCAGGGGCACATCGCTCCGCATCCGCAGCCGGACCGATTCCGTCAGCGTTTCCCGCAGCTTCGATTTCCACTGATCCGCCGACCACTCTCCACTGCCGGCCAGCCAGGCAGGGGCCGCTGCCGCTTCGCAGGGTGGCTGCCAGTACGGTTCGACAGTCAGCCGGCCATCTTCCCACATGGCCTGATGGCCGGGAGGCAGCTTGCGGTACTCCTGCAGAATGCACTCCGGGTGCGGCACGTACTGATAGGTCAGGTAGGCATCGACTGCCCGCGGGTTCAACGTTCGCGGGGCACCCGGCACCTGCAGCAGGGCCTTCAGCTCGCTGGCAAAATACAGATGCGTCGAAGTCGCGCGGTAGACCAGCGGCTTCTGGCCCAGCCGGTCCCGCAGCAGCAGCAGCCGTTTTTTCCGCGTATCCCACACGGCAATGGCGAACATGCCCCGCAGATGCTGCACCAGCCCGGCACCATACTCCTCGTACAGATGCACGATGACTTCGGTATCGGTATTCGTCCGCAGGGTGTGCCCGGAAGCCTTCAATCGATCCTGCAGCTCTCGGTAGTTGTAAATCTCACCATTGAGCACAGTCCAGACGGTGCCGTCCTCATTGGACAGCGGCTGATGCCCGCCCGCCAGGTCAATGATCGACAACCGCCGATGCCCCAGCGCGGCCCCGCCTTTCTCATCGAAGTAAAACCCCTCATCGTCCGGGCCACGGTGCGACAGCACGCCGGTCATCTGCCGCAGCACCGATTCACTCAGCGGTTCGGCCCCGGCTGTATGCACACCTCCCGCGATTCCGCACATGAGATATCCAACCGCCCTTCCTGCCGCTTTGTTGTCAGTAGCGAACCCACGCAGCCAGTCAGCATGCAGTCACCCGGCCCGTGGTGCCGCCCCCTGCCGGCACCACCGGTTGCAGCAGGCCGCCCGTTGAATTGCTTATCTCCGGACCGCGGGAAAGCCGGCGGAGATCTCACAGCAACTGGCAGCGTAATTGTTAAGAGCCAGGCCGGCTGACCGAAAACCTCGCGGAAATCTCTTCGTAAGCCTCCACGTGGGCCTGCACCATCTTTTCGATGCTGAACTCCTCCCGCATCCGCTGCCGGGCCGCTGCGCCCACCCGGCGGGACAACCCCGCATCGTTGAGCAGCCGGTCGGTGAACTGAGAAAAGCCCACGCTGTCACCCACGGAGACGAGGTAGCCGTTCACTCCGTTTTCAATGAGTTCCTGGTTGGCGGGAATCTCGCTGGCCACCACGGGAATGCCCGCCGCCATGGCCTCCATCAGGCTGTTGGACTGGCCTTCGAAGTCACTGGCCAGCCACAGCACATCGACAGCCTGCAGTAACCGGGGGACATCCTCCCGATGGCCGACAAACCGGCACAGGTGCTGGCAGTCAAACTCCACCGCCAGCCGCTCGCAGCGGGGCCGCTCCGGACCGTCGCCCACCACCAGGAAGTATACATTCTCTGTACACTGCCGGAGCACCTGAAAGGCCCACACCAGGTCGGTAATCCGCTTCTGCCGGGCCATCCGTCCAGTGCAGGCCACCACGCGGGCTTCCGGGGGCAGGTCAAACTCCTGCAGCACGGCGGCACGGGTGGTCGCTGCCTGATCATCCAGAAGGTCGTTGCTTTCAACAGCATTCGGAATGACCTGGACGCGGTCTGCCGGGAAGCCCTGGCTCAGATAAAAATCGGCCACAGCCCGCGAGTTGCCCACCAGGCGAGCCGTCCGGTCGATCTGCCGGCGATCCAGCCACAGCTGCCAGCCCGCTTTCCAGGAATCGACGCACCGCTCGGCCACCATCACGGGCGGCTGGCCCGGCCCGCCCGCCACCATGCGGCAGTAGGAGTTCCCGGCAAACAGCCAGCTGTGAACCACATCCGGCTGGTACTCGCGAATCAGTCTCCGAAGCCGGTACAGGGCCAGCGGATCAAACCGAAACCGCTTTCCGAGGATCGTCAGCGGGATTCCATGCTGGCGAAGAGTCTCCGCATAGGGGCCACCCCGGGTGAGTGCCACCACGTGCAGCTCAAACTGATCTCGTGGCAGATGGGTTGCCAGCAGAGTCAGCTGCTTCTCCGCACCGGAGCGGTCCAACGTGGGAATGACCAGCAGAATACGAGTCAAAGTCGGCCTGTCTGTACTGGAACCGGCCGGGCAGCAGCCAGTCTGATGTTCGCCTGACGACCTGAGACGCTGGACCGAGGAACCGGTGTCTCCTGAACACGCTTGCGGGCAGCTGGCCCACTTGAACCGGCCACATGTTCATCAGC
>JAGQPV010000392.1 GCA_020426545.1 Planctomycetaceae bacterium | reverse complement strand
GCTCCCTGCAGCAGCGGGCGGGTTTCATCGGCGTAAACGTGAATCTGCCGGCCGGAAGCGGCTGCGGCGAACAGGACCGACAGAGCCGTTCCATCGCCGGCCGTGGCCAGGCCGCCCGCATTGCAGTGCGTGAGCACTCCGCCGGTGGAAGGCATCAGCTCGGCCCCGAACCGGCCGATGGCGGCGCACATGTCGCGGTCTTCCCGCTCAATCGTGGCGGCTTCCTCCACCAGGCGTTCGAGGAATTCGGTTTCCGTCAACGTTTCCGGCAGAGAATCGGCCAGCTTTCGCATGCGGTTCAAGGCCCAGAACAGGTTGACCGCTGTGGGCCGGCTGGTGGCCAGGTAATCGGCCGTGGCATGCACCTGCTGCAGCAGTGCTGCCCGACCGCTGCCCGCTGCCGGTTGAATGCCAACGATCACGCCCCAGGCAGCCGCCACGCCAATGGCGGGTGCCCCGCGAACCGACAGCCGCTTGATCGCCTGCCAGACGTCTTCGGCCGTGCGGCAGTCGATGGTGACGACTTCCTGCGGCAGCCGCGTCTGGTCGAGCAGCCGCAGAAACCCGGTGGTTCCGCCAGTCCATTCCAGTGTGGGTGGGGGCTGCGTGGAAGGCATACTGCGGCTTTCGTCTGGCGGCTGGGAAATCGCTGGTCGCGCGGAGGGAGATCTGGAGGCTGGCGGGAGAGACGGTTTACCGCTGCACGCGGCCGGAACCGGCACCACCCATCAGAGCTTCAATCTCGCCGCGGGAAACGACGTTGAAGTCTCCGCGAATGCTGTGCTTCAGGCAGCTGGCCGCCACGGCGTATTTGAGGGCGGTCGCTTCGTCGGCCAGTTCGGGCGTGTTCAGGGCGAAAATCAGCGCACCGGCGAAGGAGTCTCCACCTCCCACGCGATCGACGATGTGGTGAATTTCATACGGGCGGTAGTTCCCCTCGCCATCGAGCGGGGCAAAGTGAGACTGCCCGGTGGCGGCCGAATACAGCATGGCGCCCCAGTTGTTATGACTGGCCGAGATGCTTTCCCGCAGGGTAATCGCCACCCGGCTGACATTGGGATAGCGGCTGACGATTTCGCGGGCCACGGCTTCGTAACCGGCGAGGTTCAGTTCTCCCGCATCGACATCGGTTTCCGGGGCCTGAATGCCCAGCGACAGGTCGGCATCTTCCTCGTTGGCAATCACGAGGTCGATATGTTCGGCCAGCTGGCTCATGGTTTTTTGGGCGAGATCCTGCGGGGCGGTGCCTGGTTCCCACCGCCACAGCTTGCGGCGGAAATTCAGATCGCACGAGACAGGAACTTCCCGCTGCTGCGCCTGGCGGACGGACTCCAGAGCGGCTGCCGCGGCCTTCTCGCTGATGGCCGGCGTGATGCCTGTGATGTGGAACCAGGTGGCTCCGTCGAACACGCGGTCCCAGTCGGTGATTTCCTCCGGGCAGGTGGCCATCGACGAGCCATCGCGGTCGTAGGTGACGGTACTGCTTCGCTGGGCGGCGCCAGTCTCGACATAATAAATGCCGAACCGCCCGTTCGGGGAGCGGTGAATCAGCGAGGAATCCACACCGTACCGCTGCATTTCCTGCACCAGTGTGTCGGTGATGACGTTGTCCGGCACGACCGTCAGAAAGGCGGATTCTCCCCCCTGAATGGCGACCGAAACGGCCGTATTCAGTTCGCCGCCGCCGAATGTCGACTCGAGCCTGCCGGGAACCGTTTGCCGCAGCCGCAGATGCTGCTCCGGAGCGAGGCGAAGCATGACTTCGCCGAATGTGACAATACGCACCTTGTCAGTTCCTTGATTGCGGAGTCGGTTGGTCTCTGTGCCGGGGCGGGTTTCCCGGGGAAGCTGGTGGATGATCTGAAACCGCACGCAGCTTACCGCCGGAAGTGCCTGACAGCCAGGCCGGCGGAGGCTGCCTCATGGCGGAAGTTCCGGCATTTCACCATAATTTCAGCAGATTTTCGAGACAGCGGACTCTGTCGATCTGCTTTCCGGACCGGCGGCCAGCAGAGGCCAACCCGCCGTATGCTTGCCCCGATACGTGGTCTGCCGTACTCTGACAGCAGCTGCCAACCGAACCGTTTGTACCCGAACGAATGCCCTGAGCCAGGATGCGCCCGGCGCGGATGCTGACGGGAGATGGTTCCCACTGCGTTCAGATGGCACCTGTGCAGCGAATTTTCCGTGTTGAATATCCACCCACCCGCCGGTCATGAGGCCGGTTTCCGCTCTGGCTCAGCGAGACACCAGCATGACTTCTGCTTTCGACCCCGCCCGGATTCGCTCCGTCCACCTGGTTCCGCTGACAGCTTACCGGCCGGATGGCACGCTGAATGTCGAGCTGCAGGCAGACCACATTCGTCGAATGTACACAGCGGGCATGCGGGTTTACATGCCGGCTGCCGGCACCAGCGAGTTCCACAATCTATCGGCCGATGAAATTGTGGAGATCGTCCGCATCACCCGGGAGGCCTCCGGCCCGGATGCCCAGATCTTTGCTCCCTGCGGGTACCAGGTGCAGTTCGCCACCGAGGTGGCCGTGCGGTCGATGGAAGCCGGTGCCACCGGTGTGATGTTCATGCCGTTCGCCCACCCGTACCTGAGCGATGCCGGCGCGAAGGACTATTACGAGCAGGTTCTGGACGCAGTGAAGGCTCCGGCGCTGATCTACAAGAAGGGCCCGCTGCCGTCTGATGAGCTGCTGCTGGAACTGGCCGATCACCCGCATGTGGCCGGCATCAAGTATGCGGTGAATGAGATGCACCAGTTCCGCACGGTGATGCAGGCCGATGGTGGCCGGATCGAATGGCTGTGCGGCACCGCCGAACGGTATGCCCCGTACTACATGCTGGCCGGTTCCACCGGTTTCACCACGGGGGCGGGGAATATCTGCCCGAATCTTTCTCTGGCCATGCACGCCGCCTTTACCGCGGGTGAATTCGCTGAAGGCATGCGGCTGCAGCAGATCATTCTGCCCATTGAAGATTACCGGGCACGCTGCGGAGACAGCTACAACATCAGCATGCTGAAGCACGGCATGGAGATCCTGGGCCACGACTTCGGGCCGGCCCGGGCACCGCAGCGGCAGCTGACCGCCGACGAGCGGAAAGAGATCGAACAGATGCTGCAGCCGATTCTGCAGGCCGAAAAACAGCTGGCCGGAGAACTGGCCAGCGTGGGTCTGTCGAATGGCTGAGCCGGACGGTCACTGTGCGGAAACCTGTCGTCACCCACCAACTGCTTCCGGGTGAGAGGAACTAAGCCTCGTCCTGCTGTGCGTGGCCAGGATTTCCGCACGGGACCTGATCCTGCCGTGATTCTGCCGCCGTCCGGCTTCATACGGGGAGGGTTGCCATGCCCGCCGCCAGGCAATATCGCGTCGCTGTGATTGGTGCCACCGGACAGGGGAATTACGGGCACGGCCTCGATACGGCCTTCATGGATGTGAAGCAGGCCGAGATCGTCGCCGTGGTGGATCCCGACGCCGCCGGGCGGGCAGCGGCAGGGAAGCGTCTGAAGGTGGACCGGCTGTTCGCCGATTACCGGCAGATGCTGGACGCGGTGCGGCCGGATATTGTGTGCATCGGCCCCCGGTGGACGACGGACCGGGTGGCGATGGTGCAGGCAGCGGCCTCGGCTGGCTGCCACATGTACTGCGAAAAACCGTTCGCGGGTACGCTGGCCGAAGCCGATGCGATGCAGGCCGCCTGCCGTGCGGCGAAGGTGCAGCTGGCCATGGCGCACCAGTGGCGGGCGATGCCACCGGTGCAGGAAGCCATTCGCAGAGTGCGTGCCGGGGAATATGGCCGCCTGCTGCGGATTTTTATCCGTCCCAAGGACGATTCCCGCGGCGGTGGCGAGGAACTGATTCTGCACGGAACGCACCTGTTCGACCTGATGCTGGCCTTCGCGGGCTTTCCGCAGTGGGTTGCGGGCCATGTGCAGGTGCAGGGACGGGACGCGCTGCTGTCTGATGCGGGAGAAGCCTCGGAGCCCGTGGGGCCGGTGGCCGGCGATACGATTGATGCCCGGTACGGGTTCGCCCGTGGCGTGCAGGGCTGTTTCACGTCGACGGCGGGCCTGTCGGGGCGAAAACCGGCGGATGGCAGCAAACCCCGGTTCGACAACCTGTATGGTGTGCGGCTGGAGTGTGAGCGGGCCCTGCTGCACCTGCGGCAGCCGGGTGATGTGTTCATCTACCCTGCCCCGGAGGTGCTGCCGGACCTGACCGAGCTGAAGTGGGAACAGCTGTGGATTGAGGACTGGCATTTCACGGCCGATCATCAGCCCCGCAATCATCGCCGCACCTGGCTTCGCACGGGAAACCAGGTACTGGCGGAAGATCTGATTCAGGCGATTGAGCGTAACCGGCCGCCGCTGTCTCCGATCGAACACGCCGTGCAGATTACGGAAATGGTGCAGGGAACTTACGCTTCCCACTTTGCCGAAGGTCGCCGCCTCCCGTTGCCCCTGGCTGACCGGCAGCACCCACTGTCCGGGTCGTAAGTGGCTTCTACTTCGCTGCTTGCGTCACTTCGTTCTGGCGGGCTAGCCAGTTGAACTGGCCGTTGCTGCCTGCGGTGGTTGTTCCCCGACTGCCGATTGCGGACCCTGCGGGAGGCGAGCAGAAGAAACTGTTCGCCGGCGGAAAGATCGGGGATTGCTGTTGTGAATCTGGCCGTCAGACACTGGACTCCTCTCACCAGACTGTTATCGTATTGATAGTACCCGAGTATCGGGTTGGTGTCGGAGAGAGTTTGTCGTCATCAGAATGACTCAGCCTCCGGAAAGTGGCGCAGCAGTATGTCTGGCGGACGTGCAGTTTGGATGACCTGGCTGGAACTGCCCTGGCTGTCCCGCAGCGAGAGTACGGGAACGACCGTGCAGTTGTGTGACCGTCTGCTGCGGCATGGTGCGGCCTGGAAGGACGTGAAGGGTTTCCTGCGGGACGAGCTGCCGGAAATCGGCACGGAGTTCTCGGTCCGCTGGACGGCCGTGGCCCGGCGTTCCCCCGAGTGGCAGATTGATGTCGAATGCGGACGGCGCACCAGTGGCCCGCTGCCATACGACCTGCTGGAAGACGCGCTGGACCGCGAAGCAGCCGTGTTTACTCCGGGAGATGAGGCGACCGAAGGACTGCCGCTGCTGGCCTGTCCCTGCGGCGGAGACCGGACGGACACTGCAGTGCTGCTGCTGTCGGGTGTGGGGCTGACGGCGGAGATGCTGCCGCGGGCCCTGGCCGTGGCGCGGGCTCTGTCGGTGGCGGCGGGTTACTGTGCCCGCCGGGAAGCCGAGAACCGGCGGATCGACCGGCTCACGTCGCTGCTGGAAATCGCTTCCTCGCTGGCCAGTGTTCGCGAAAGCGAGCCGCTGCTGGAACTGATCGCGAAAGAAGCCACCCGCCTGATTGACTGCGACCGGGCCAGTATTTTCATCTGGGATCGGACGAGAGAAGAAGTCATCGCCTGCCCGGCCCTGGGTGTGGAAGAAGGGACGCTCCGCCTGCCGGACAACGCGGGTATTGTGGGCGAAGTGATTCACGGTGGCGGACGGCTGCGGGTGGACGATGCCTACAGCGACCCCCGGTTCAGCAAGCGGGTCGATAATGAAAGCGGTTACCGCACGCGGAATCTGCTGTGCCAGCCGCTGATTGATTCCGACGGGCAGACGACGGGGGCGTTTGAGGTCATCAACAAGAATGGAGGCCCGTTTACAGACGAAGACGAGCAGAGTCTCGCCCAGCTGTGCACTCAGGCCGCCATTGCCCTGCAGAATACGCTGGAACGCGAAGATTTGATTCGCAGCCGGCAGCGGCTGACGGAGCAGGTCAGCCGGTCGGTGGAAATTATCGGCGAAAGCCAGGCCATCAT
>JAGQPV010000391.1 GCA_020426545.1 Planctomycetaceae bacterium | reverse complement strand
GCTGCGGGTTCTGCGGGTAGTAGCCCGGCGGCCACTGCTGCGGGGGCATTGCGGCCCCCTGCCCCGGTGGCATCCCACCGGGCCACGGTGCTCCCTGCGGAGGCATTCCACCAGGCCAGCCCCACGGAGGCTGACCGGGCTGAGCCGGGTAAGGCGGCTGCATACCGGGAGGGAGCTGCTGCCCGGGCTGCGGTGCATATCCGGGCGGAAAGCCGCCGGGTGGCATTCCGCCGGGCTGGGAAGCCGCCGGAGCGGACGGACCGCCAGCCGAGGCGGTGACGGGCTGCGGCGCGGCCGGCTTCTGCTCCGGAGGTTTGGGAGCCTCCGGCTCCACCTTTGCCGGCACCGAGACCTTCTTCGGGCCGGTCCCCAGTTCCACCGACCGCTGAAAGTCGGCCCGGCTGTCGAGCTTGTCGTGCATTTCCTGCAGTTCGGCCAGACGGGCCTCTTCTTTCTCCGCCGCCTTCTGGTCCGCCAGTTCCTGAGCCTCGATCTTGAACGGCTTCACCGACCGCATCTCGGCATAGGCTTCGTTCATCGTCTTGTAGCGGTCCGCCGGTTTCTTGGCCAGCAGCCGCATGATGATCCGGCTGAACTCCTGGCTCACGTTCGTATTGAATTCGCTGGGCAGCGGCGGCACCACCGCCAGATGTTTCCGCAGCAGTTCATTAGGCGAACTGCCCATGAAGGGCGGCCGCCCCGTCAGCACTTCGTATAAGGTCACCCCCAGGCTGTACATGTCGGTCTGCGGAGTGGCCGGCTTTTTGCGGATGGTTTCCGGGGCGATGTACGTTCGCGTGCCCTGAATGGACCGCATTTTGCCGCCCATGATCTTCGCCAGGCCTCCCGCCGCCCGGGCGGAAAGCGAGAAGTCGATCAGCTTCAGTTCAGACGACTTGTTGAACAGAATGTTGTCCGGCTTGATATCGCGATGCACCCAGCCCTTGTCATGCATCGACTGCAGCGCCAGGCACAGCCCTTCCAGCAGTTTGCGCATCCGCACATGGACGGCCAGCGCATCCATATACAGCAGATTCTTCAGGTTGGGGGCGCGAAAATACTCCATCAGAATGAAGCCGTGATCGCGGCTGACTTCCACCTTGTGAAACTTGAGGAAGTTCGGGTGCTCCAGCGACTGATGCACCCGGGCCTCGTGCTTGAGCACTTTTTTCTGCTCGGGATCGGCCAGAGCCTCTGCCAGCAGCAGTTTCATGGCCAGCGATTCCGGGTTCCCCTTCTGGCGAACCTCCCAGATCTGGCTGGCCGTGCCGGTTGCCACGCAGTTGATCAGCTCGTATTCCGCTATGACGATTGGTTCGTCTGACACGCTTCCCCCCTGCCCCGTTTCAGTGCCCGGTCAGAGCCTGAACCTGAGGTTGTGGACTGCTCGAAACCACGCGGCACCCGCCGGGTGCCGACTCCCGGCCTGCCACCAGACCCCGCTGTAGTAGAACGCCGCACCTGCCGGAACGGCCCTGCCCCGCTGGTACAGCCAGCCAGGAACAGACGGCCTGACTCTATTATATGGCAGCTGCCCCCCTGTGGTGCACCTCCCGGATGGCCACACGGGCCGCAATTTCGGATTCCGCGGAGAATTTTCCCCAGTCCTGCCGGCTTACCGGACTGAAACAGGCACACCACGGCCCCGCTGCCAGGTCAGTGCCGGCCCCGGGCCCGTCCTGTCCGACACATTCTGCGGATGGTAAGGCGTTGTGGCCTTTCAGCCTCACAAGGCCCGGCAGCCCGGCTCCGGCCGGAAACCACCCGCCCCGCCAGCAGGCCGCAGCGTCTGCCGATCTTGCCTGTCCTGAACGGAATCCCTACACTTTGTTCATTCAGAGTGGAGTGTACTGACCGAGTACTCTCGCGGTGTTTCAGCACGGCCAGTCCGTGCCGCATGCGCTGCGAAGGCTCCACATTCTGACTGTACTCCGTGTGCCCTGTTCGATGCGGGCCTGTGGAGCGGCTGCCAGGTCAATGCTACAGGCGGACCCACGGGTTTCCCGGCTGTGCCGCACCCGCCTGCAAGCCGCCTCAATCACCCGCCAGTCGTACTGTACAGGGCCGGAATCCGAGGGAGGTCCTTCATGTGGAGATTGCCCGTGACCGCCGTTCGCCTCCTGCTCTGTGCGATGCTGCTCTCTCTCAGCCCCGGCCTGCTGCAGGCCGATGAGAAACCCGCCGCCAGCAGTTCAGCCACCCGCGATGACGATTACTACGAGCTGATGAAGGTCTTCGTCGATACCTTCGAGCAGATCGAACGCAACTACGTGAACGACGTCAATCGCCGTGAACTGATGGAAGCGGCCATCTCCGGCATGATCGGCAAGCTGGACCAGTACTCCTCCTACATCAGCCCTGAAGACCTCGACCGGTTCAACCAGACGGTCGAACAGGAATTCGGTGGTGTGGGCATTCAGGTGCAGGTCGATCCCGAAACAAAACGGCTGACCGTCATGACGCCCCTGCCCGGCACGCCGGCCTACAAGGCGGGAGTCAAAGCCGGCGACGTCATCATGGAGATTGAAGGCCAGTCGACCAAGGGCTTCGCCATCAACGACGCAGTGCGTCTGCTCAAGGGCAAGCCGGGGGAAGCCGTTCGGCTGGGTGTGCAGCACGCAGGCGAAAGCACGATCGAACAGATCACCGTCGTGCGGGATATCATCCATGTGGCCACCGTGCTGGGCGACCACTACGAGGGCGACAAGTGGGACTACATGTTCGATGACGAAAAGGGCATCGGCTATATCCGGCTGACGCATTTCAGCCGTCACAGCAACGAGGAACTCGTCGCCGCGCTCAAGCAGCTGCGGGAAAAGGGTATGAAAGCGCTGATCCTCGATCTGCGGTTCAACCCGGGCGGGCTGCTGTCCCAGGCGATTTCCATCGCCGATCTGTTCGTCAGCCCGGGCAGCGGCCTCGACGACCGCATTGTCTCCACCAAGGGCCGCAATACGGAAGAACGCGTCTGGCGGGCCACCCGTTCGGGCACCTTTGGCGACTTCCCCGTGGCCGTGCTGGTCAACCGCTACAGTGCCTCCGCCAGTGAGATCGTCAGTGCCTGCCTGCAGGACCACAAACGGGCCGTGATTATCGGCGAGCGGACCTGGGGCAAAGGCAGCGTGCAGAATGTGATTGAACTGGAGGGTGGCTCCAGCGCCCTGAAGCTGACCACCGCCAGCTACCACCGTCCCAGCGGCAAGAACATCCACCGCTTCCCGGATGCCAAAGACACCGACGAATGGGGCGTGCACCCCGATAAGGACTACGAGCTGAAGCTGCCGCTCGACGAGCTGCAGCAGTACCTGGATTACCGCCGCACCCGCGATGTCATCAGTGCCGACGGCCCGCCGAAAACGGACTTCACCGATCGTCAGCTCGGGCTGGCTCTGAAGTATCTGGAAGGCAAACTGGGCCTGGCCAAATCCGACGATGACAAAACCAGAGAGCCGGCCACCGCGCCGAAGCCAGCGGTCGAGAATTCCGGAGCCGCCATCGAAGCGCCTCAGCCACTGCCCGGCCAGGACACCGCACGTCGTCCGGGCAAATCGGGGCTGAGAATCCTGCGGACACTCGCCGGCTGATCGCCCGCCTGCAGCCGTCAATCTCCGCAGTGTGAACCCTGTGTATTTCTGACGCCGCAGTATTTCTGACTCAGCAGTTCCATTGCGGCACGGCGCGGAGGTCTCACAGCCCCCCGCCGTGCCGCAGGACATTTCCGCGAACTGGCCAGACACTCCGCCACCCGGACAGACACTGTACTTCGCAGCTGCACTGCAGATCGCCATGCCACGGGCTGGGAGGTGACGGCAGCATCCCTGACAGCCCTGGACTGGCCTCCTGCCGGAATCATGTCTTCCTCTGCCGCTCCCCCCTCTTCCGTGCCTCTGCTGCTGGCGATCGAATCCTCCTGCGATGAAACGGCTGCCGCGGTCATCGCCCGGGATCTGACGGTCCGTTCGACGGTTGTCGCCTCGCAGGATGAACTGCACGAACGCTTCGGCGGTGTGGTTCCTGAAATTGCTTCCCGGGCGCACCTGGAACGGCTGCTGCCCGTACTGGACGAAGCCGTGCAGCGGGCCGGCATCCGTCTGAACCAGCTGTCAGCCATCGCCGTGGCCACGGAACCCGGACTGGTCGGTTCGCTGCTGGTCGGGCTGACAGCCGCCAAGACCCTGGCCGCCGTGCTCGATATCCCGCTGATCGCCATCAACCATATCGAAGCCCATCTGTATGCCTGCCGCATGACGGCCGGCGAAGACGTCTTTCCGGCGGCCGGCATGGTGGTCAGCGGAGGCCATACCAGCCTGTTCGACTGCCCGGAACCCACCGGTTACCAGCTGGTTGGCTCGACCATCGACGATGCCGCCGGCGAAGCCTTCGACAAAGTGGCCCGCATCCTCGGGCTGAGCTATCCCGGCGGTCCATCGATCCAGCGGGCAGCAGAAGGCGGAGATCCCGCGGCCTTTGGCTTCCCACGCACCTTCCTGCAGGAAGACCGGCTCCGGTTCAGCTTCTCCGGCCTGAAGACCGCCGTGCTGTACGCCGTGCAGGGCATTCCCGGCAGCCACCGCGAAGTCCCGCCGCTCACTCCACAGCGGGTGGCCGATGTGGCCGCCAGTTTTGAGCAGGCCGTGGTCGACGTGCTGATGGGCAAATGCCGGCAGCTGCTGCGGCAGTACAATCGCCGGACTCTGCTGGTCGGCGGAGGCGTGGCCGCCAACCGCCGACTGCGCGAGGCACTGGATCAGCTGGCGACCGAAACCGGCACGCGGGTCATTCTCGCCCCGCCCTCACTGTGTACCGACAACGCCGCCATGGCGGGCATTGCCTGGGAACAGTACGACCGCGGACAGTTTGCCCCGCTGGATACCGATGTCACTCCCGGCCTGGTGCGACTGGAATCACTGCGGGGCAGATGAAAGCAGTTGAGGCTCCCTGAAGTTTCTGCTGTTCCCTGGGGGATACTCCGGGAACCATGTAATTTCCGAACCCTGCAAACGGCCCGGCTGCGGCATTGTTTCGGCCACGTTGAGGGTGTTCAATAAGAGAGCCAGCCGGAACGAACTTCGCTGGCCGGCTGCGGTTCCCGCCAGCTGGAACACGATTTCCACCATCAGCCAATCGACAGGGATTCACCCGACCATGCCTGTGCCACTGCCTTCCGCCTCTGCTCGTCCGCTCCGTTCCTCCGGCCTGCTCCCGGCGGTTGCCTGCTCTCTGGCTCTCCTGACGGCAGCAGGGCCGCTGCATGCCGCGGGAGGTGAAACAAAGGCGAAGACGGCAAAGACTGTTCCGCAGACCATGAACGGCCTGCCGCTGATCGTGTTCGAGGACTTCGAATCCGGCGCGGACAAATGGGAACCCACCGACGCGGAAGCCTGGAAGATTGAGAAGGAAGAGGACGGCAACCACGTCTTCAGTCAGTTCAAGAAACGCAGCAACTACAATCCTCCGTTCCGCTCGCCGTACAACCGGGCCATGCTGCGGGATGTGCATGTCGGCAGCTTCGTGCTGGATGCCCGCCTGCGTTCCACCCACCCCGATTACGGGCACCGCGACCTGTGTCTGTTCTTTGGCCAGCAGGATGAATCTCACCTGTATTACGTGCATCTGGGTAAGAAGATGGACGACCACGCCAACCAGATTTTCATTGTGGATGAAGCTCCCCGCACGAAGATCTCCACAAAGACGACCGAGGGCACCAACTGGGATGACGAATGGCACCACGTCCGCATTGTGCGGGATGTGAAATCCGGCAGCATCCAGGTGTTCTACGATGACATGAAAACCCCGGTGATGACGGCTGAGAATAAAGCCTTCACCTGGGGCCGGGTGGGCGTGGGCTCGTTCGACGATACAGGCCATTTCGATAACTTCGCCCTGTATGGCGAGAAGGTGGAACCGAAGCAGGA
>JAGQPV010000390.1 GCA_020426545.1 Planctomycetaceae bacterium | reverse complement strand
GGTTGCGGGACCGCACCACCAGGCCCGATGTCTTCTCGACCCACGTCGTCTGCTGCGGACCGAAGTTGGTCGAGACTTCCACCACCCAGCAGTCGCGTCCGCCGGTTTTCTGTTCGCCGGTTACCTCATACGCCAGGCGGCCACTGTTCCAGGTGGCACCGGTCGCCAGCCGGTCAAAATGCGGGAACAGTGGCGTCGGCACGGTGACGGGCCACAGCTTCTCATCAAACTCGTGCAGAATCCGCACGCCGGTTCCGCCCGACTGCCGGGTGGCATCCAGCGACAGCTCGCCAAACCGGTCCGGCCACGGCCACGCTCCCGAACCCCGTTCATCAACCAGAAAGCTGACGGTAAAACCGCCTTCGTCTTCCGGCTCAATCAGGCTGTAAATATCAAACTTCTTGATCGGCGCGCCGGCACCATCGCGGCCGGCGGGCGACAGCGTTCCCTGATAGCGGACTTCCGCCGGGGCATTCAGTGGCGCGGCCTGCCCCATGCCGGGAAGACACAGCACGGCCAAGCAGGCAGACAACAGAGCCGAAAGGGCGGGTTTCACAGGAGGGCGCTCCGCTAGAGAGTACGGGTTGCAGCAGGGGCGGCTGGGATGGAACACGGCTGTCTGGCGGTCCGGCGGGAAGCTGGCAATCAGTCGCAGCGACTGCCTTCAGACAGCGAAATGCTGTGCAGATGATTCTTGCAGATCGGGCCGGGGCACACAAGAATCCGGAGGTATTCGGGAAATCCGTGCAGCCTCAATTCGTCACTTCCGTCCTGGGCTTCGTCCCTCGAGTTTCCGTCGCTGTTACCGCCGGCCCACTCCGCGGGCCAGCTGTGCAGGGCAGGACAGGCGGCAGAGATCTCAGCCCCCGCACCCTTCATCTGTTCTTCATTCCGCGGAACTACACTCCCGCTGCTGCAGGTTCCGCCCGGCTACGGTGGCTCTGCGATTCGCTGCAGGCTGGTTCTCTTATAGGGCTGCCGGCTGGCGGGGCAGGCTGCTCCGGCCGGCGGTCTGTCGCCGGGAACTGCCCGCAGGGCACGGAACTGTGTTCTGCAGCCACTCGGCTGTTGTATACTGCGGACAGACAGATTCAGTGGCAGCGGGAATACGGCTGCTTCGGCGTCCGGGAAATCAGGCCGGTCAGTGCTCTCAGTCTGAGAATTCCACCAGCTGCCACTCAGTCAGACGGAAGTGCAGTTCGTGCCCCTGCTGTCCGGGGCAGCAGCCGGTTCCTGCAGGAACCAGCAATCCCGATTGCACTCCGTGCTGGAACTTCCCGACGTTCGCCCCGCAGCCGGGCCGATCCTTCAACCTGCTTTCGCTCCAATTGGAGAAAACTCGAGATGACCGCTCCGTCTGCTGCTCTCCTGCGTCGATGTGTTCTGCCCGGACTGCTGGCGGCTGTCCTGTTGCCGGGAACTGTTGTGCTGGGGCAGGGGGCCGGTGCCCCGCCCGCAGGAGCCGGCAATGCCGATGTCGTCACCATCGAACGCGAACCACTCCGGCTGATCGAGCCGCAGCGGTACCAGGTCACGCTGACACTGAAGCCTTCCCGTGTCGTCGAGATTGGCCCCACCACCGACGGAGTGGTGGCGGCAATCCTCGCCAAACCCGGCGACGAGGTCGATTCCAAATCCGAAGTCGCCCGCCTCGATGACCGCGAGCAGCAGATTCTGGTCAAGCAGGCTCAGGCCCAGTACCGGGCCGGTGAGATCGAACTGCGGCGGGCGAAAGCCGGTTCCGATTCCGACTTGACCGACCTCGCCCAGGCAAAGCTCGACGCCGTCCAGGCCGGGCTGGAACTGGCCACCCTGCGACTGGAACGCACCCATCTGCGGGTGCCCTTTGCCGGCACGGTGCTGCGGGTCAACGCCGGCACCGGCGAACTGGTGCGTGCCGGAACCCCCATCCTGATGTTTGGCGACATGACTCAGATGCGGGTCGAACTTCCCGTTGATCGCAAGTCCGTCAAAGCGGGCGACAGGTTCGAATTCCGCGTGGAAGACCGCACAGTCAGCGGAAAAGTGGAAAGCATCCTCCCGCTGGCGGAAGAGTTCGAACCCCTGCGGGATATCGTCAACTCGGTCGCCTCAGCCGTCATCGTGCTGGACAACGCCGACAAAACCTACAAAGCCGGCCAGACGGTTTACGCTCCCCTGATTCCCCGTCACGCCGTCACGGAAGTCGCCACCGCCGCGATTGCGAACGGAGAAGGCGGTGTCAGGCAGGTTCAGGTTGTGCGGGAAGGCACGGTCCGCAATGTCACCGTGGAACTGCTGGCGGCCATTGGCGAAACCCGGGCCTATATCAGCGGCCCCTTCCAGGAAGGTGACGAACTGGTCGTGTCCGCCTCCCAGCCGCTGGCCGATGGAACACGGGTAGCCCCGCTGACCTCTGCCGCCACTCCGGCCGCCGCCCGCCCCGCTGGTGGCCGCCCGCAGGCTCAGCCCGGCCGCCCGGCCAACGCCGGCTTCTGAAATTCGGGGTTTCGAAACGCGCTGCCTTGAAGCCCGCCCGCCGTCGTCTGCTCTCTTTGAGCCTCTCTCCTGTGGGTACTGCGGGAGAGAGGTTGGGGTGAGGGGCTTTAACTTCCCTCCCTTTCAGGGAGGGATTGAGGGAGGGTCTCAGCGAGCAGGAGCCGCGTATGCCATGCCCATATCCGCGAAAGCGCGATGGGCATGTGAGAAAGGAGCACAGCGGCCAGCCACCCGCGACTGCCCGCCTACTTCCACGCGATCGCCGCGCTCGACGGCCCGCCCAGAGGAATCACGTCAAACCGGGTAAAGCCCGTTTCGCTGCACCACTCGCGGAAGTCGGCCCCGGTGAAATCGAACGCGTCGCCGAACTCAATCAGCATATTGAGCGACATCAGCAGTCCCTGCACGTTCTCGCGGCGGGCATCGTCGATCAGCGCTTCGATCGCCACCAGCGCCCCGCCGGGGGGCAGGGCCTCGTAAGCCGAGCGGATCAGGTGCTGCTTTTTCTCCAGATTCCAGTCGTGCAGAATCATGCCCATCGTGATCACATCGGCCCGGGGCAGCGGATCCTCAAAGAAATCTCCCGCAGCCGTCGTGATGCGGTCGGCCAGCCCGGCGGCTTCAATGTGCTTCTTTGCCACCGGCTCGACGGCCGGCAGGTCGAAGCTGATGCACTCCAGATGCGGGTGCTTCTTTGCGGCTTCGATACATAACAGGCCCGTCGCACCGCCCACGTCGCACAGCGTGCGGTACGGCGAGAAATCGAACTTCCCGGCGAAGGCTTCGAAGTTCATCCGCGACAGGCCAGTCATCGCTCCCAGGAACTGCTCCAGCCGGGGCAGGTCGGAATACAGCTCCTCGAAGATACCCTTCTGGCCGTGCTTGATTTCGTTCTGCGGCCGGCCGGTCCGCAGGGCCTCGGGCAGGTCGTTCCAGTAGCGGAACAGCCTCGCGTTCAGCATCACCAGAATGCCGCCGATGTACCGCGGGCTGGCCTCGTCGAGATACAGGGCCGTCTCCGGCGTGTTGCTGTACTTCGCACCGGGTCCGTCGCCGTCGCGTTGCAGAAACTTCATCGCGACCAGGGCATCGAAGAAGTCAGCAATGGCCCGTGGGTGCAGTTCGAGTTCGGCGCCCAGTTCTGCGCCGGTCAGCGACCGGCCGGCCAGCCGGGTGAACACGCCAAATTCAACGGCCGTCAGCAGAACCTTGGAACCCCAGAAGCCAAAGGCCGTCTGCAGGATGGACGAAGGATCGAGAGCATGATTCATGAGTCAGCAGGTCCGTTGCTGGGGGGGGAGGGGCGCATCCGGCCCCGGTCGGTGTCGCCAGAGCTCGACTGCAGGAACACGGGGCGGCGAGCCCGGGCTGTGCGGCCTCTGAACCCCTGAGCTGCTTCAATAGCAGTCCCAGTTGTACCACACATTCGAGAAATCCTTCTTCGCCAGGTCCGCCGGCCTGATGAACACGTTCCCGACACCCGAGTCTCCCCAGTTGATCGAAATTCCTTCCTTAAACTCCGAATCGATCTGCAGCAGCAGAATCCATTCCCCCTGGGCGACCTCTCCTTTCGCCTTTGCACGCGGGTCGTTCTGCGTGAAGAAGGCGTGTCCACAAATTTTGGATCCACCTCCGGAATAGTCGCGGGAAAGCTTGTCCCAAACTTCGTCGGGCAGTTCGCTGCTCCCCTTGATCAGCCTGCTGAATCGAACGTCGCTGATGCTGAGTGGATCTTGCGTCTTCTCGAACTGCAGGGAATACGTCCCGGTGACAGGGAACGATTCCGGCGTGGGCGCCTCCGTCAGCAGTTTTGTGGCGTCCATTTCCGGTTCGGCATGGTAAATGACTTTGTAGCCATTCGGGTTCCGATTGATCTCTGCCTGAGTCCGTTCTTCACTGCGGAACTCAAGGCCGTAAACATCATTGTCGGCAATGAAGATCTGCAGAATTCCCTCTGCCGGATACTCGGGAATGTGCGGGGCTTCGGAGAAGTTGATCTGTGCCAGCAGATGCAGCGGCTTCCCTTCGGGCGTCGTGGGCAGGGGTTGCGACTTTGGCCAGTAGGGCACACCGCCGAAGCGACTCTGCCACGGAGTCGCGGGCGGGACTTTCAACGGCGTAATGCGAATGGCCGGCAGAGCGTGCTGACGCAGTTCCTGCTGAATCTTCGCCAGCTCTCCGGATGCCGGGGCCGACTGCTGCGGCCCAGCGTCAGGCGACCCGCCTTCCGTGTCAGGCTGCCCGGGTTCTGCTGCAGAATCCGGACTCGTCTGTTTCTCGGCATCCCGCTGAACGGCTTCGTCGGCAACGTCTGCTGAACAGCCAGCGCAGGCCAGCATGAACGTGAAGAGACAGCCACTGATGATTGTCCGCATCGCTGATTTATCCCTTCGTACTGCAGTCGAGGACCATTGGCCCGAAGTCCCGGGACGGGGAAGCCCGGCCCAAGAATCTGTTGAAACAATCAGAGGTTCTTCCGGGATCTTCGTGGCTGATCCAGACGCCGGCTGCCAGTGCCTTCATCGAGGGCTGTCAACCTCGCATGGTGCATTGAACGCCCGACAGCAGGTTCTTCAGAGCGCTGGTGAGTGAATCGCTCACCAGCGGCACACGGCGGATGGCATGGTTCTGCTGTAATTAAGAATCAACACCGAGTATCTGCCGGATAAGTCCGGCCCCGGCACTAAGGCCTCGGCCAGTGAGTTTGAATCCGGACTCTCTGCTCCCAGTAAGTTCAGTCGACATCCCACGCAGGCCTTTCGCGTGATTCGGCGAGTCATAGGCATCGTAATGCAGGCAGGCTTCCTTGATCTGTTCGGCTGTGATCCGGGCAACGCCAGTGCTAAGGTATGAGGCTATGCCTTTTAGTATTGTAACATTTCGAGTTCTCTCTCTCTTGCTTGTTCCAGGCACAGAACTGGCTACGAGATCTATCTCGTCGGCACCGAGGCTGAAAATGTGGCCAAGCTGATCGACCGTCAGTCCATTTCGTTGCATCCATTTGATGGCTACGGGGCTGATGCCATCAGTGTCGTCCGGGGTGTCCGTCTGGTCGTATGTTTGGTGCTCCCCTAGCGGGATTCCCGTGGCAGATGACGCTAGGCTACTAACGGAGTTTGTGGCCGTTGCGCCCTCAGTAGATGTGAAGAGTTCAAATTTCTTGACGACGTAATCAACGATTCGTTGCTGTGATTCGGTGGTTAGGCCAGCGAGTGTTGAGCAGACGCTCGACAAAGCGACTAACTCTGGATCTTCTGTCATATGGTTCTCCGTGTGTTATGGTTGTGCAGTTTTGGGCCAGATCGCGTTCCATTCTCGTTGCAAAAAATCCACAGCAAAGTGCGCGGCCGTATATGCTGCGTACTCTTGCCACGAATCCGTCTTCTGCGCGGCAAAATCGCAGACGGACTTGAAGGATACAAAACGTGGTTTCGGGTCCGGTGC
>JAGQPV010000389.1 GCA_020426545.1 Planctomycetaceae bacterium | reverse complement strand
GCCTCATGGAGACACACGGGATCGCCACGGACGATCTCTTCACCGCGATCACGCCCCAGCTGGCAAAACTGCAGAACCCGAATGATGTCCACTTTACCGCCGCAGGCTATGAATTCCTGGGCCAGCAGGTGGCAGAGTCAATCGAGCAGGTGCTGAAAGCGAAGTTCGGCGAACCGCAGCCATGAGTTTCGTCAGGGCCCTTCGAGTCGTACTGGCGGCCTCGTCGCCTCCTGCCGGGCAGGACCGTAAAGCTGCCCGCAGAAGCGACGCCCTGCCGACATTCACCTGCCGCTGTTCAGTTGCAGCTGCGGACTGCTTCGGCCAGGGAGAGCCCGCTGAGATACGCTCCTTCGACTCGCGGCCCGCCGCACCAGTCTCCACAAACTCCCAGACGCAATTCTTCGTCAAACAGGCAGCGGGTTTCCAGAGTTTTTTCGGGCACGGCATAACGCCAGCGATGAGCCGCGACGAACGCAGGTTGTCGGGGCGGCATGCCGACTGCCTGCCAGAAGCTGGCGAGCAGACGGGCAGTGACAGCATCCGGCGAATCTTCCAGGTGCGCCATCGACCAGTCCGGACTGGCGTGCAGCACCCAGCAGTCGGGCTGAGCCGGACGACCTGGCTTGCTGCTATTGCGAGCGATCCAGGAAAGCGAAGAATCATTAACGAACGCCGCATCCCAGGGCACATCCAGTGGAGCCTCAAGAGCCAGCATGACAGCCCAGCAGGATGCGAACTTCGCCGGGCGAATCCTCTGTGCAAAACTCGGAAATGCTTCGAGCAGGCCGGCCGACTGAGGAGCCGGAGCATTGAGAATCAGCACGTCATAAACGCCCCGATCTTTCCCGTCCTCGAAACTCAGCAGCCAGCCTTTTCCCTCGCGGGCGACCGTAGTCACCCGGGACTGCAGTTCAAGGTCCATATCAACGGCGAGAAGCTTTGTGATCGCAGTCATGCCCGGCACACCCACGTAGCGAATTGTTTCTGACTTCGTCGGCGTCCAGTGGCCTGAGTTCAGCGACCCGATGCGACACCCCCAGGGGGCGACAACGCCAGCTGCCAGCCATCGTTCGACCTGTTGAGCCATCGCCGCATCTCTGACGGTGAAATACTGCGCTCCATGATCGAACGAGGCACCAGATTTCGTTCGTCGAACGGAAACCCGGCCGCCGGTCCCGCGGCCCTTATCGAAGACCCGGACATGGAAACCGGCAGCGCGGAGCTGGCGGGCGCAGCTCAGGCCGCCAATCCCGGCACCGACAACTGCAACGGTCTGATCACCAGGTGCCATCATCGCCACTGCTCCCACATGCTATCCAGCGTCACATCCGGAATGCTTACCAGCCCCGGGTTCCAGGCTCGCCTTTAAACGGCCCGACGATCCTGCTGGTAATCCAGCCGCCATAAAATCCTCCGGCCTGCGACTGCACCTGTTCCTCACCAACGAAGCAGGCATCCATCAGCTCCGGATAGAAGGCCATATGGTCGCGAATGGCTGCAAAAGCAGGAGTCGGTGAAGGATACACCCAGGCCGCATTCCGAATCCTCCGGTCTTCCACGACGACGTTGAAGTAACGGGCTTCCCCCTTCCATTCGCACGCGGTCCGTCTCAGCGTCGGTTCCAGGCATTCCATGCGGATGTCCTCGCACGGGATAAAATAGACCGGAGGGTGGCTCGTCTCCAGCACACGCCTTGTCTGGTTGCTTTCGGCGATGATCGTGCCATCCGCAACGACCTTGATTTTCTCAGCGCACTCTTCCAGACGTGGTGGCCGGGGATAGTCCCATACCGATTCCTGACCGGAGCCGGGCTGGATTCGTTCAATCGTCATTCGCGTCCTCCCAACAGATGACTGCAAGATTCTAGCGCATTGGGCGAATTCGGCGAGTGATTCGGTCCACGGCAACCAGAAGTGGCCAGGTGAGAGAACTGGAAACGTCGTGCCTCCTGCCTTCATCGACCGCCGAAGAGGCCAGGGCAGCAGTCAGTAACAGAGCGACGAAGGAGATTCTCAAAATACGGGTTGATTCAACCTGTGTTCGAGGCTCATTGACGGTCCCTGGATACAGTGCGCGCTGTGCCCTCAGGCCGCCCTGGTGCCGTTTCCGTTCGCCACGAGACCAACAGCTTGTGCGCTTCCGGAGCCCGGGCTGTTCGATTCAGGTAGAGGAGATTGCCATGTCGAAGAACCGCCAGCAGCCCCGCACCCCGGCGACAAAGCTGCCGCAGATCCAGAAGAAGCTGGTGAAGCAGAAGCCGAGGACCGGAAAGTCAAAGCAGAGCCGGCGTTGAGGTCATCCGCCAGGGGGAGCGGGTTGTGCAGTATCCCGGGTGGCCGTCAGGCCCACTGACGCTGGCATGATGTTCCGCTGAGGAGGCCGGCTCGGCAGAAGCCGCTGCTGCGGCCGTGGAGGGCCTGGGGGGCGATTATGAGGGCTTCCCGCCCTCGGACCTCCAGAAGGGCCTCAGGCGGCCTGCAGGCAGGCTGTGGAAGCCGCAGCCGAGGGGTCGGACTGCAGCGGTCCAGACTGACCAGCTGAGAGACCGGATGGAGGGCATTTCTGCTCCCGATTTCGCCCCGAAGGTATCTCCGAGGGTATCAGAAAAGGTATCACCAGAGGATGCCAGAAAGGTATCACGAAAAACAGAGTATAAGTGGCTTCATTCCAATGGCTTACGATGCGCCGCTTTACCCCGATTCGGGGTAGCCTGTGCGTTCGGGACGCAGAGGTCGCAAGTTCAAATTTTGTCGCCCCGACTCCCTAAGGCCTTGCAGTTCATTGACTTGCGAGGTTTTTTCTTGAGCCACTTTCGTGCGTGGAACCGGTGAGCCACCATTTGTGACGGCAGCTCAGGACATTGCGTGCACGAGTGTTCTTTTGAATGCCAGTCCCTACGGGTTGTTGCCCCGCCACGGCTTCTCACTGATCTGAAGGCCGTCTGCTGAGCCGCCGATCCCGAAAGTGATGCGTCGAGCCGGCAGACTGACCACAGGCCGCGTCACTCACCTCGGCTCAACCGGCGGGGCTGGAGGCTCTCACGGAGAGACCCACCAGCCACAAAGGGCGGATGAGCGGAAACGCAGGCCCGCTCCCCCAGCCCACCTGCGGTTGGTTCCGCTGATCGACAGGAGACCGTCGGCCGCTCACTCCCCATCCTCCGGCACATGCTGCAGGCACACGCTGATGTGGTGCCCCCGGCGAACCATATGGCGATGGCATCGCTTCGCAGTGCGCGACGCCAAGCCCGGAAGACGGTCAGCAGGCGTCAGTACTGCCGGAACGCAAGTGCTTTCCTGCTGTTGCCACGCTATTCTGCAGTCGTGAATCCAGGAGAATCCGGCAGGTAAACTTGGTCGGCTGCTGTACGGGCTGGACGACTGCGTCGGTTGTCCCGATACGCGTTGGAACGATGCTCATGCCAGACACTATCCGACTGCTGCTGCTCGCGGCTGCATTCGCGGTCACCTCAGAATCATGCAGTGCTCAGCAGAGCCCGTTCGGGAGGAATGGTGCCGAGCGAGGTGGGCAGCCCACGCGGCCAGACCCGCTCGAACGGCAGAGACAGGCCGCAGAGCGTCGTCTGCGGCAGATTCAGCGGGAACACGAACAGCATATGGCCGTATGGGACCGCCGCTTCCAGGAACGTAACAGGCCTCAGCAGACAGAAGAGGCCGGCTGGTGGAATCAGGAAGCTCCCTGGTGGTTTCCGGTTTCGCTGATCGTATTCATGCTGAGTATCGCGTACTGGCTCTCGCAGAAAGAGTTGAAACGGAGAGAGCAGTCCCGTATGGCTGCTGCTGCTGCGCCACTCCGTTCGGCTTCGGCAGACAGCGACACGTTCCATAAACCGACTGGCGAGGTCGAACAGCTGCGCCGAGACGCCTGGACGGTTGCGGCCATGATCGCCGAGGATGCCGACCGCGAACAGATCTTCGCGAAGGTCGACGAATTCAATGTGACGCCTTCACAGGTGCCTGAGTTTCTGATGGCACTCAAGCTGAGCATGATGACGCTGCCCAATCCATGGTACCGGCCGGACATACCCGAGCTGGTCGAGGAAGTCTGTCAGCGAGTGGCGGGGGAGGGGAGTGAGCGGCCTGACCTGTGAACTGCGAATGGGGGCTGTGGCAGCCTTCCAGTCTCACTGACGATTCCGGGCGCGATCGAATAGTTCTCCCGCAAACCGCTTCTGCGGCGGGCTCCCTCAGCTGCAGGACAACCACGCCGAAGAACTGCTGCAGAAGGCCGGGAGGGCATCCATGAGGTTTTGTTTCTACGGGCTGATAGCGGGCACTGGCATGGTATCTGCCGCGATACTGCTCCACTTCCCGGTCTTCATCCTGTCTGGCCAGGTATGGACCCAGCTACCACATCCGATGTTCTGGTTCTGGACATCCGCCGTGCTGTTCTTCAGCGGTGCAGCCGTGCTGATGGCCAGCGTTGTCGGTGCGATTCTGTGTGCTCTCCTGCGGGATGGCGGCCCTTGAACATCTCAGTGCATCCCTCGAGAGGCGGCTTCGTGAGCATATCCAGTCCACATGACTTTCCTGATCGCTCACAACAGTCCGGCATCTGCCAGCGGAGACCCGCATGATCCCACCACCACTCGATCAGTAACATTGCCGCCACGCTCACCGGGCACATCGCGCCCGTCACCAGTGGGGCGTGCAGTCCGGGCAGGCGGGAGATTGCTGACAGCAGCGTGGACACCACGCTGAAATTCTTCACCGCCAGTCAGCCACTCTGAACCGTCAACTGCCCGCAGCTTTCGCCGCCTCGGTACAACGGCCGGCGTCAGGCCCGCTCAGGCGTGCGGACTCCAGAACCTGCCGATTCAATGCAACGCGGGACACATCCGGGTCAGCAACCGACAGCACATTACGAATTCCCGCAACATACTCTGCGGGCAGTTCGTGCTGCAGCGCCCCGTGCAGCACATACTGCTTGTACCAGCAGAACGGCTTCAACGCGGAATCCAGGCACTCGGGCCGGGCCATAAACGCATGCGCCTCCGCTTTGCCGGCTGGCGTTGTGACTTCGATTGGACACAGGTCATAACCCTGCTCGGCCCTGTGCAGCACCGCCCGGGAACGCCGCGGGATCTCGGCCAGTACACCGTGGACCCGGGAAGGCCGGCCGGTGGCCCGCTCGATATGGCACTTGCCCGAGCCGTCTACCCCGCGCTTGTGAAACACCAGCGAGTAGTCTTCGAGAACAGCCACTGTGTGAATCCGCGCTTCCGGAGAACGGCACTGCAGCCGCTGCAGCAGCAGATTGGATCCGTAGCAGAAATACAGCATGATGAGTCAGACAGCCTTCCACAGGGTCATCGCCCTCTCACCTGCTCGAAGCACGCGATTCGGCGGTTCGAACTGTGAGTTTACCCTGTATTATCGGGCCCGTGCAGCCGGTGTCCAGCGCGCCGGCTGACACTGCCTGATGCGACAGCAGTTTCGCCACTGAAATAGACAAACAGGCATCTTCTGCTGTTGTGCGGGGACAATCTCAGCTGGTTCCCCTGATGCTGCTGGTCGACAATGTTCCCGCCGAGGGGCTGGTGTTCTGCCCGATGGCGACTGGTCTGGCTGCCGGTTATTTCGTGTCGCTGTGGCATTCACGCTCCGCACAGTAAGCCGGGCGGGTGAGCCAGTGGAGTCTGATGGCCCTGCTCGGTCAGCAATACGGCCGACCACAGCCACGGGTGAGCTGCGCCGTACGTTTTCCGCAGGACCGCCATCCGCGACAGCTGCACCTCGCGCAGGGCAGCCGCAGGCGAGTCGACCTCGCCGCTCATCTGCTGCCAGAATTCGGCCATCAGTTCAGCCGTTTTCTGATCCTGCACCTGCCACAGAGTCGAGAGTACCCGGGCTTCACGTGCTCAACGCCTGACGGCATCAACGAACGAATCACGAGCGTCAGTGAG
>JAGQPV010000038.1 GCA_020426545.1 Planctomycetaceae bacterium | reverse complement strand
GTTCAACGGAGTCGCGGGATTCTCACTCGCATTCGACCTGGACGCGAAGATCGATATCACCAACATCATCGACGCCAGCTTCCTCGCCGACCAGTACGCCGAGTACTACCTGTCCGGCAAGTCGATCGTGCGGGTGGAGTATGCCGACGTTTCCGTCCACAACAAGAACGCGATCACCTCGGCGATCCGTGACTACGTGAAGGACGCCTCGCTGACCGTGGCCGACCGGGTCTGGGAGCGGGCGACCGCCGGGCTCGGCTGACCAGCCTGACACGCGCGACCCCCCGATGCTACCCCGGCGCCGGGCTGCGGGCTCTGCGCCTCGATCCGGCAGTCCTCAGACACCACCGTAGGAGTGCAGACCGGTGAAGAGCAGGTTTACGCCGAAGTAGTTGAAGATGTAGGCCACCAGCCCGATGATGGCCAGCCAGGAGGCCTTACGCCCCTTCCAGCCGGCGGTGGACTGAGCGTGCAGGTAGCCCGCGAAGATGACCCACGTGATGAACGCCCAGGTTTCCTTCGGGTCCCAGCCCCAGTAGCGTCCCCAGGCACTCTCGGCCCAGATCGCTCCCGCCACGATCGCGAAGGTCCACACCGGGAAGGCGAAGGCCACAATGCGGTAGGAGAGCCGGTCCAGCCGTTCCGGTTCGGGCAGCCGGCGTCCCACGGCACACACCAGCTTCGACAGTGGACCGCCGGCGGGTCGCTGTGCGCGGTTCGCGATCAGATACAGCGCGGCAGTGGTGCCCGCGATCAGGAAGGCACCTCCGCAGACGATGGCCATCGACACGTGGATGACCAGCCAGTAGGAGTCCAGCGCTGGGACGAGCTGCTGGGTCTCGGTGTAGAGGACCGTGATAGCCAGGCCGAGGGTCAGCAGCACAAGCGGGATCACGAAGATACCGAGCCAGCGGACGTCGCGGCGCGTCGAGACGCCGAGATACACGCCGAGGATTGCCAGCGCGCTGGTGAGCGAGAACTCGTACATGTTGCCCCACGGCACGCGCCCGGCCCACACTCCCCGCGCGACCACAGCCACGAAAAGCATGATGAACGCCAGCCACGAGAGTGACAGCGCGATGTTTCCCGCCCGCCGACCGGGCTCGTCGGGGTCCGGATCGGGGCCGGCATCGGCCGTTCCCGTGGGCATTGGTGCGGCCGTCACCGCGGCGCCCCCGACCAGTGCCGGCTCCCGCTGGCGCAGATCGATGCTCTGGGTCCGGCGCGCCGCGAACGAGGCGGCGAAGGCGATCATGGCCACCACCAGCACCAGCATGGTGGCGTAGGTCATCGTGTTGGAGAACTCAGCGACCTGCGCCGCCGATCCCGGGCTCGCCTGCGTCAGAACCATGAGGCCTCTCTCTCACCCGTCACATCGGAGCGGACCGAGCCGGGAACTGGGCCGGCAATCGCATGCATCATCGTAACGCACGCAACAGCTCGTCCCGGTCGACGACAGACGCACTCCTGCCTCGTTGCACGGCTGCGACCGACACTCCGTCGTCCGTGGCGACCACCCAGAGCCGCCGTCGGCGGATGAAGAGGCTGGCGGTCATGCCCGCCACAGCGATCACGATGGCCAGCAGCGCCCAAAAACCACCCTCGTCATGCCCGACCTTCACCGAGATCCAGCGGTCGAAGCCGAGGAACTCCACGGTCTGCCCGCCGGGCAGTTCCCAGTCGTCGCCGGGGGCCAACGATTGCAGACCGAGCTGTTCCATGTCGGTCTCGTCGAGGGTGAAGACACTCTGCGGCACCCCGTCGTCCAGACCGAGATCTCCCGCGAATGCACTGAGGAACAGTACTGGGTTGTCGGGGCCGGGGAAGGTCGAGTGAGGTCCCGCCTCCTCGCTGATGGCCGCGGTCGGGGCGAACAGCCCACGGAAGCCGAGTTGTGGCGTTGCATCGGGCGCCTTGATCACTCCGGCGGAGGTGTAGTTGGCGTCCTCCTGGGTGAAGACCACGGAGTCTTCGAACACGACGGTGCCGTCGGAGTCCGTGATCCGTAATCGCGGCGCGTAGCCGTGGCCGATCAGATAGACCTTGGCGTCAGCGACCTTGACCGGACTGTTGACGCTGAGGAACTCCGTGTTCTGCTCTCCGTCACTCGTGACGCTGACCCGGGCGTCGAACAGGCGCGGAGTGCCCATCTGCACAGGATCTCGGTCGAACTCGACGTCGAACGAGTCCAGCCGCACCGTGAACGGGGAGATGGCCTCCTCATCCACGAAACGGCCCACGGTGAACTGGTCGTACTGGCTGACCGAGTTGGAGAAGCCGGTGTTCTCACGGACCACCACGTTGCCATGCCAGCCTGTCACCGCCCCCCAGCCGATGGCGAGCAGCAGTCCGAGCAGCGCCACATGGAACACCTCGTTGCCGGTCTCCCTGAGGTAGCCCTTCTCCGCGGCGACGTGGGCACCGTCACGGCGCACCCGCCAGCGAGCGGCTCGAAGCGTCGTCTCAGCAGTGTCCAGCAGTACCTGGCTGTCGCCGGTGACGATGGGGTCATCGCTGCGTCGGCGGGGCGGCTCGGGCGGTCCCGCCCGCCAGGTACGGTAATGCACCCCGATCCGCGGCACGACACACCCGACCAGGGAGATGAACAGCAGCAGATAGATGGCGGCGAACCACGGAGATCCGTAGACGTCGAACAGTCCCAGCCTGTCGAGCCAGGGCGCCAGTTCCCGATGCTCTGTGAAGTAGTTGCTCACCGCCACACTGTCAGAAGTGCGCTGCGGCAGCAGGGAGCCCGGGATCGCTGCAAGTCCCAGCAGAAGCAGCAGCACGGGACGACAGAACTCCCACAGCAGCCGCAGGCGAAACCGGCCCCGTCGGCGGCGGGTTTCCGCCAGCTGATCCAGCGCCCAGGCCAGGCTGGACGTGCGCTGAGCCGCATCCAGGGCCGCGGCTTCGGCGGGACGCAACAGTCCGTGCTGCCGGAAGGCCTGCCAGCCGGAGCCGGAGGACTCGAGGTCGGCCCGTACCGCCAGCAGCCGGCGGCGAATGGCAGGCAGCGGGTGATAACGGGCCAGCGTGGCGACGGTACTGGCCAGTGGCCGGCCGGCAGTAATGGACAGACTGAGCACATCCAGCAGCGCAGGCAGAGCCCGACGGGGACGCAGCCAGGTCGCCAGGCGGGCGGGCAGTGATTCTCCCGCCGGTCGGCGGAACAGATCGGCCAGCAGCCATACCCCGCTCAGGGCAAGCACCAGAATCAGCCACCAGTACAACGCGAACAGGTCGGAAACGCTGATGACCATTCGGGTGAGGCCGGGGATCTCCATGCCGAACTCGTCGAAGATTTTCTGGTGACGGGGTATCAGCGAAATCATCATCCACGCTGTGACCAGCAGCATGAAAACCGTCACAAACATGGCATAGATCAGCCAGGCCAGCGAGGCCAGATTCGCAGCCTGCCTGCCGGGCCGCTGCCGGGAAACGGCTTCCCGCAGCAGCCGGGCCAGAGCACCGGAATCGGCCCCCACACGGACGGCCAGCTGCACATCGGCCGGCAGCAGCGCGGGAGCGGCTTCCAGAGCGGAGGGCAGTGGCAGGCCCGATTCGAGCGCATTCACCAGCAGGTCGATCTGCGGGCGGGTTCCCGCGGCGCAGTCCCGCCGAAAGGCCAGCAGGGCCGGCACCAGCGGTCTGTCGTGCTCGATGGACGAAGCCATCAGCCACAGCAGCAGGGTGCGATCCTGCCGTGAAACAAAGGGAGGAAACAGCCTGCTGATCATTGGAAATCCTGAGGGCTGAGAAACCGGTCACGTCGATCACACAATGGGAGAAGGCAGCGGAAGCAAGTCGTCCTGCTGTCACATGAGCGAGCTGGTCAGCCTGATCAGAGGGCTCAGCAGCAGAATGATGCTGACACCAATCCCCGTGCCGATCAGCACAACCAGCAAGGGCTCAGCAAGTACCTGCACAATGCCGACCCGGTACACGGCCCGGGAATCGAACAGATCGGCCTGAAGGTCCAGCATGTCGGCCGCTTCGCCCGCGGTTGCGGCCCCATACAGGTACTGCAGCAGCCCGCTGCTGAAGACGCTCCGTCGCGGCCGCCGGCGCTGCCGGTTGATCTGCCGGAGTTCTCCGGCCTCCTCTTCCAGCATCTCGGCCAGTTCCTCCGGGGTGGCAGCCGTGGCCAGATGCTGCTGGACATCGCCGGAAAACTCTTCCCGCCAGGGGTGTTCTCCCTGCCGCAGTTCCTCGGCCACCTGCCGGCAGGCCTGCCGATTGAACCGGTTCTGTGCCGCGGGAGCCGCCAGGTCGAAGGCTTCGGGCAGCGGGACGTCGCACCGCAGCAGTGAGGCCAGCAGACGCGACAGCCAGGCCTGTTCCGCCAGCCGCAGATTCCAACCGCTGAACAGTGCCAGCACCCAGCCGATGCGGGGAATCTTCTGCAGAAAACTCTCCAGTTCTGCCGGCTGACTGCTGAACACACTGTAGAGGGCAACAAACAGCACCACCGCCAGCACCACGGCCAGAATGAAAATTCCGTATTCCCGCATGAACAGGCCAGCGGAAAGCAGCCAGTGGGTTGTGAGCGGCAGCTCGGTGCCGAAACTGCGGTACATCGAGTCAAACTGGGGTGCGAAAATTCCCAGCAGTACGGTTCCCAGTATGGCGGTCAGCAGGAACAGAATGAGGGGATAGGCCAGCGAACCGATCAGCCGGCGCTGCATCTGCACCAGCTGGCGGCGGTGCTGCACATAGCTCTGGAGGATTTCTCCCACCCGGCCGGAACGCTGCGCGGCTTCCACTACCGCCGGCACAATGCCCGGCGCACCACAATGATGCAGAGCCGAGGACAGATCCTCGCCCAGCTCCAGCTGACCAGCCACGGCCAGCAGAGCCGCGCGGTGGCTTCTGTCGGACTGCTCGTCGGCCACTTCCCGCAGCCCGGGAACCAGCGGTTCGCCGGCTTCCACCAGAGAGGCCACCTGAGCCAGCACGGCATCGAGCAGGTCTGGCGTGGCCAGTAGACGTCCACGGACAGCAGGCCCCGGCTGGTGTTGTTCAGAACTTGACATGATTCACTTCACAATCAGGTCAGCATGCGGTGCGGAATGCGGGCGGAATGTTCTCCGGCGGGCGGGAACCGGCCGTCGGAATGGTTCTTACAGCGGGTAATGCATCAGGTCGTCCCACAGCCTGGTGAGCGGCAGGAAGACAGACAGGGCATACAGCAGCACCACCAGCCCGGCAGCCACCGCAGCCAGCCCCGGTACAATGAGGGACACGAGCAGCATAGCCTGCCGGGCCGCCTGCTCCCGCCATTCCCCGGCCAGCTGCCGCAGTCTGGCGGGCTCCCGCTGCGTGCTGATGCCGCGGCGCAGAATCCCGTACAGTGCCGGCGGTACCCTGCTGCCTGAGGGCCGGACTGTCGGGTCGGCAGGCTCTCCCCGTTCGATCCGTTCCGCCGTATGGCTGGCCAGCTGGCGCAGTTCGGGCACGGAACAGGAATCGGCCGCGAGCCGGAGGCTGTCGGGAGCGGGGACATTGTGTTCCAGCAGCAGGGCCAGCAGGTCGGCGAAGGTGGCCCACTCAAACTTCAGGCCTGGCCCCCGCAGACCGGGGAACCGCAGCATGCCGCCTGTTCCCCGCCGGAACAGCCACCGCCCGGGCCAGCCAGCCACCAGCAGAGCCGCCAGAACCAGCAGGACCGGGCCCGTCCAGATCCAAAGGGCGGGAGAACTTCTTATGAACTGAAACCAGCCGAAGTTCCCCGGCGCCGGGCTGCCGGCGTACCAGGCTTCCAGTCGGGGAATGAACAGCAGCAGAATCATTCCCCCCAGCACCCAGGCCAGCATGATCACTGCCAGCGGATAGACCGAGGCCAGCCGCAGCTGCCTTCGCAGCGCCGCCGCTGCTGCCGCCTGGCGGTTGATCGCCTCGAGCGTTTCCGGCAGAGAACCGGAAGCCAGGCCGGCCGCGAGGACCGCGCGGTACGCCACCGGCCACTGCAGTCCGACGGACTCCACCGCTGCCGGCAGAGATTCGCCCTGTTTCAACCGTTCCGACAGCTGCTGTGCCGCCCAGGCCAGCCCGCCCCGTTCTTCCCGGCCGACATCCGCCAGACCCTGTTCCAGCGGAACCCCCGCCCGAACCAGAGCGGCAATTTCCTCGTTGAGGGCGACAAACTGTGTGGGGGAAAAGGCAGTAAAGGGCATGAATGTCTGCTTGTTCTGGTGGTCTGCTGCTGATGGTCTGCAGTACGACAGGAAACGGCACCACGTGGTTGTCACCGGCCGGGTGTGCCTCAGGGATCGCAGCAGACGATGGGTGTTCCGGCAGCGAGATTCGCTTCGGCCGGACCGGGCGGCGAAACCTCCCGGCGTTCCGCGGCAGATTCTCTGACGGGCAGGCCCAGTACCCGAATCACCTCCTGCGGGCTGACCAGCTGCTGCTCGACCGCGGCCAGCGCGCGGCTCCACAGGTCGCCGCCTTCCAGAACCGTTGCCACCAGTGCCGAGGAACTGCCTGACTGAGGCCCGGAAGACAGGCCGGGCGAAACCTCCAGCCGGGCCAGTTCGGCGATCATCAGCCGTCCGGAATATCCGGTGCCCGCACAGTCTTCGCAGCCGGCAGCCACCCGCGCGGTGGAGACCGGCAACCCGCACAGATCGCGATCGTGCTGGACGGGGGGGGCACAGCGACATAACCGCCGCAGCAGCCGCTGACAGACCAGCAGTCGCAGCCCGGCCCGCAGCACGGGCGGACCAGTTCCCAGATCGAGCAGCCGGTCGATGGCGGCGCGGGTACTGCCGGCGTGCAGCGTGGTGACCACCAGATGCCCGGTGAGCGAGGCCTGGAACACGGTGGATGCGACTTCAGCATCGCGAATTTCGCCCACGGCCAGGACATCGGGATCCTGCCGCAGCACCGAGCGAACCGCAGCCGCCAGATCGAACCCGGCAGCCGGTCGCACCTGCGACTGGGCGACGCCGGGAATCACCACTTCCACCGGATCTTCCAGAGAGGCAATGCTTCTGGTGCCACGGGAAGCGGCGAGAATTTCGCGGAGACAGGCATAGCCGGTTGTGGTTTTGCCGCTGCCCGCGGGACCGCAGAACACGATGGCCCCTCCGGTTTCCAGCAGGGCCTGTTCCAGAATGCCCAGCTGCAGATCGGTCAGACCCAGCTGGCCGATTCGCTCCCGCTGGCCGTCACTCTGCATCAGCCGGATGACGGCCTTCTCGCCGAAGACGGTGGGGAAGGTGCTCAGCCGTGTTTCACCATGACCGGCTGCCGCCGCGGACGGACCGGCCGGAGAACTGTGAGTGCTGGCCGACGTTCCCGCCGTCGCCGGTGCCGGGGTCCTGCGCTGCAGCCGCCCTTCCTGCGGGACATCGGTGCGGTAAGTCAGCAGGCCGGCCAGAACTTTCAGCCGTGTGACGACACCGGCCGCGACATCGGGCGACAACCGGGTGACGGGCTGCAGCAGGCCATCGACCCGCCAGCTGAGATCGGTTCCGTCCGCTTCGGGGCGCAGGTGAATGTCGCTGGCCCGGGCCACCTCGGCGGCCGACAGAATCGCATCGACCAGCCGGGGAATGGAGTCCCGCCGGGCGATGCTGCCGGCGGGCAGGTGCTGCTGCAGCAGTGTTTCAAGTGGGCCCGTCATCAGAGGGCCTCCTTCCTGTGTACTGTGCCGAAAGTGGCGGTGCCGGGCAGTGGAACCAGACGGTGAAACCTGTGGACCGAACAGTTTGCCCGGACCAGCCAGCGAGCGAACCAGCAGCCAGCCAGTAGATAGAGAGGCTGGCGGAACCTGGAGCGGAACGGGCAGCGGAATCAGCGAAGTCGACTCAGGGAAGCAGGGCATCGACAGACCGCAGGCGGTCGCCCGCACGGCGGCGGGTGTTGATCATCCGGTCGATATAACCCGCATCAGCAGCTGCCGCACCATGGGCCGCTGCCCCTTCGGGAGCGGACTCGGGTGCGGGCTCCGGTGCGTTCCAGTCCCACTGACTGCCCTGCGGTCCCGTTCTCGAAGACGCCGGACTGACAGATTCTGAACCGGACTCGAAGTGAGCGGGAGCCGGCACGGCGGGGGCGGTGTCCCGCTCCGGCAGCCGGCTGACCGCAAAGACCAGCAGCAGCACCACCACGGCAGAGGCGGCAATGCGAATTTTCCACAGTTGGCGCAGTTCCCGCTGGCGGGTGGCCCGGGTGCAGATCGTATGAACCAGATCCCGTGGCAGAGCAGGCTCTGGACAGGCGTCCGCCAGCAGCTGCTCCAGCGCGGTCACGTCTTCCGACTGCTGACGGGGAATCCGTCGGCGCAGCCGGCCGGAATGATCAGCAGGGTTCGAGGGCATGGTCCACTTCCACGAAGTCCACGAAATCAGACGAAATAACAGCTGCCGAACCATGGCAGGCGGGCCGGCGAAAACCCGGACACCAGCCAGGCGGTCGGATGATCTCCACAGCAGGCACGTTCCCGAACATTCTGTCACCTGTTGTTTCGCGGATTACGGGCCGGCAGAAAGGGCACGGCCTCCGCCGGGGGAGATTGTTTCTGTCGGGCGGACTGTGCCTGGACGGCATCCCGCTGCCGGGTGAGCGGAGCCAGTTCGCTCAGCTGGCGGGACAGCTTCTGCAGGGCGTAACGGTAACGGCTGGCCGCGGTGTCGGCGGGAATATCGAGCACGACGGCAATTGCAGCGAAGGTCATCTGCTCCCACATCTTGAGGACTACCACGTCCTTCTGCTCCTCGGGCAGTTCCAGAATGGCCTGCCGGACGTTCCAGCGTATTTCATCGGCATCGAGCTGATGCCGGGGATCGACAGCGGTCTCCTGCGGCAGGCCGGGTTCCAGAGGAACGATTTTCCGTGTGCCCCGGCGGCGCACGATCATCAGGGCCTCGTTCCGCAGCACCCGCATCAGCCAGGCAAAGGGTTCGTCGGCCCGCGCCAGCTGGCGGGGCCGGGCGGCAACTCGCAGCATGGCGGCCTGTACCGCGTCTTCCGCATCGTCGCGATGGCGGGTAATAGTTTCGGCGTACCGCAGCAGGCGAACGGCGACCAGGGCATACAGCCTGGCGAGGGGAGTCTCCGGGTCGTCCGCGCGTTCCATCCGGCGGGCGCAGGCGGCCACCCGGTCGGAAAGGGACGACAGATCGGACATGACTGCCCTCAAGCAGAACGGTGCTCTGGGTGGAAATGCCACCCGCAGACCGGCGGGCAGCCGCTTCTCTACAGAGTAGATGCCAGGCAGCGGCTGATTTGTCTGTCGATTTCGGAATTCCGCCGGATTTTTTTCAGGAGGCCCCGATGAGCGACAGGTCGTGCTCGACCATCATCCGCACCAGTTCCTCGAAGGAAACGGTGGGCTCCCAGCCCAGTTCGGTCCGGGCGCGGGTCGCATCGCCCTGCAGCAAATGGACTTCCGCCGGCCGATAGAACTCTGGTTTCACGGTGACGTAGTCTTCGTAATTCAGCCCCACATGCTCGAAGGCCAGCCGGCAGAAATCCTGCACGGAATGCGTCTCGCCCGTGGCAATCACGTAGTCTTCGGGCTTGTCCTGCTGCAGCATCAGCCAGATGGCCTTCACAAAATCGCCGGCATACCCCCAGTCCCGGCGGGCTTCCAGATTGCCCAGCGGCAGCTGGTTGATCAGTCCGTGGCGAATGCGGGCGACATGCGAGGTGATTTTGCGGGTGACGAATTCAAACCCCCGGCGGGGCGATTCGTGATTGAACAGAATCCCCGAAGCCACAAACATGCCGTAGGCTTCTCGGTAATTGCGGGCCAGGTGAAAACCGGTGACCTTGGAAATGCCATACGGCGAACGCGGGTGCAGCGGCGTGTTTTCCGTCTGCGGGACTTCCCGCGCATTCCCGAACATCTCACTCGAACCGGCAAAGTACACCCGGCATTCGGGGGCCGACAGCCGGATCGATTCCAGCACGTAGTGCGTGCCGTCGATGTTGGAATGGAAGGTGGAGAAAGCATCGTCGAACGAGTACGAGACGAAACTCTGCGCAGCCAGATGATAGAACTC
Organism: Planctomycetaceae bacterium; assembly: GCA_020426545.1. Taxonomy (GTDB): domain Bacteria; phylum Planctomycetota; class Planctomycetia; order Planctomycetales; family Planctomycetaceae; genus JAGQPV01. Next base: position 7,498 of record JAGQPV010000038.1, on the reverse strand, counting down.
ATCCGGCTGCACCCGCCCGATGACCACATTCAGGCTGGGAAAGCTCTCCAGGCTGGCCGCATGCAGATGCACCCGGTCGAGAATGTCAGTCAGACGGGAGAGGCGGTGCCGCGGGTCTTCCAGGGCGGCCCGCCGTACCAGGCCGTGGACTTCATACCCCTGCTGCAGCAGCAGTTCCGCCAGATAGGAACCGTCCTGCCCGGTGATGCCGGAAATGAGTGCTTTCTTCATGGTCTGCTTACGTCTCTATCGGGCCCTCTGCCGGATGTCGCTGCTAACAGGACCAGACATTCTGCGGCAGCGGGAATCTGAAGTGGCGGGAGGAGGGAGGGAAGGGGAGGGCCGACAGCTGCCGGAGCCGCTGTGATTTCAGCCCCGGAATTCCGCGGGGAGCCGGGTTCCTGCGGCTGCGGGTCTTCATGGAATTCAGCGTTCCGCCAGCTGAGTCAGCGGATGCTGCCGATTCTTCAGCGGCAGAGGGACCACGGTTTCGGTCCGGGCCGATTCAAACACCGCCATAATCATTTCCGTCACGTCGCGGGCGGCCAGTTCATCGCCTTTCGGACGGCGGTCATTCTCGATGGCATCCAGCAGATCCAGAATTGCCGCATGATGCCGGGCGGAATGTTCTTTCCCGGTGAGGGGTTCCGGCTGGCCGATGCCGCCGGTGGTGACCGTCTGCCAGTTGCTGCCGCTCAGTCCGGGCGACCACGAGGGATCCTGCAGAATGCGTACGGGAGCCATGGCTGCTTCGCGAATCTCCAGCACACCGGCCGAGCCGAAAATCCGCAGGCCGTACCGCGAGGGCTTGCCCTGCTGATTCCGCACGGAACTGAAAATCGCCTGTGCTCCCTGCGGCATCTGATAGGTGGCCTGAATGGCATCGCCGGCCAGCGGGCCCAGCCCTTCATTTCCCTCGACGACATCGATCCGGGATACCGGCCTGCCATCGACCGTGACGGTCGCGTAGCAGTTTTCCGGCTGACCGGCCAGAGCGTGAATCATATCCAGCACGTGAGTGCCCAGCACCCACAGATCTTCGCTGCCCCCGCGGCGGTCTTCCTTCCCGCGGGCCCGCCATTCGAGGACTTCGCCAATCGCCCCGTCGGCAATCAGCTGCCGCACGGTTTCCAGCCGGGGGCTGTAACGGGTGGGATGTGCCACGGCCAGCCTGGCTTTGCCTTCCCGGCAGGCAGCCACAATGGCGTCAGCCTCTTCCAGGTTCCGGCAGAACGGCTTTTCCATATAAACATGAATGCCGCGGCTGGCGGCTTCAATGGCCATTTCCGCATGTCGATCGACCCAGCGGGGGCAGATGGCCACGATCTCCGGCTTCTCGCGGTCCAGCATCTCCCGCCAGTCGGTGTAGCTGCGGTCGGTCTTCAACCGCCGGGCCGCGGAGGCCGCACCGGACTTGTTGTCGTCGGCCACGGCCACCACCCGGGTCGCGGGGATGTCGAGCCAGGCGGTATCAAGGGCATGCCCGTAATTACCGCGACCGGTACTGCCGATCACGCAGATTCGCCACGTTTTTGCCATGCGGAAGCACCTTCCGGGTCTGGGGTCGTCCAGGGAACAGAAAGAGAGTCTACCCGGTCGGCCGGTTCAATTCCGCTTCGGGCCATCATCCGCCGGGAATGCCGAGCAGCCAGGAATGCGGGAGAGTTGAGGCAGACGCGGAGTCCAGGACCAGTCTTCGGAGCACCAGCAAACAAAGCAACCGCCAGTCAGGGGTTCCGTCCGCATTCAGACGGGGAACCAGAGGCAGAACAACGGGGCGGAAACGCAACCCGTCAATGAAACAACCCGCCAGAACAGGACTGTTCTGACGGGTCGAATGTGTATGCACCGGGGTTGGAAAAACAGTTTGCCCGCGAATGACTGCCCTTGAATTGCACACACCCAGTAAGATAGGCGGGATTTTCACAGAGCGGGACGCGGTTGTCAAGACTTTTCCAAGGGGAAAACCCGGACATCCCCTGGGGAAGACCTGCTCTCCGGCCTGTCCCCTGCGGCCGGCATTCAGTTGCTTTTCGGCAGGCTCAGCTGTGGGGAATACTCGGTGGGTGTCAGGTACTGGCTGACGACTTTCGTCACAATCGGGCCGTCTTCGCGGGAGGCCGCATAGGCCTTCTTCCATTCAGGATCGCTGCGGAAACCCGCCCAGGATTTGTCCGCCGCGTCCTTGCTTTCGTGCGCAATCACGTAAACCAGCGTGTCCTCCAGGTCGGTCGGCGTCCAGTAAATCACATTCCGCATGCCGTGCTTTTCGAACAGCCGCATCGTGTGATCGGCGAACCGCTTGTGCAGCGCGGGCAGCCGGCCGGGGGCGGTGGTGTAGGTCCGCAGTTCATACAGCACGGGTTTCTCCTCGGCGGCAGCGTCTCCGGGGGCGGGCCGCACGGCCATCGCCACAGCAGCCAGCAGACCGGCCAGCATCACAGAACGGAACAGAAAACGGGCAGTCGTCATGGGAGTTTCTCCAGTGAAATTTCTCAGGCGGCAGCCGCCCGGTCAGCCCGATCCCGGGACAGGGCAGGGGCCCCCGGGCGGTGGTTCAGTTCGACGTCTTCAACAGCGGGCGAATGGCCTCGCGAAAGGCTTCCGCCTGCCGCATGAAGCCCAGGTCGGTCGGGTGGGAGCTGTCCACCGTCCCCTCGTTGTCGTCGCCCAGCAGCTTTTCGCCTTCCAGATAATACAGGTGCTTCACGCCGGCTTCCGTGAGCCGTTCAAAGGCTTTCTTCAGTTCCACCCGGCTGGTGTCGTTTCGGTCCCGCTTGCTCTGCACGAGGAAGGCATCCGAATAGGTGCGGTCCTCCACCAGGAGAATCGGCGTCTCCGGGTGCTTCTCCCGCAGCAGTCTGACCACAGGTTCCGTGCGTTCCTTCACCTGGGCCGCGTCGATATTCGGCAGGCAGTCGAGGACGAAGACAGAGGCGTCAATCTGCGCCAGATACTTCGTGACTTCCAGTTCCATGCGGCCATTGCCGGAGAAGCCCATATTCACCACTGGCACATCGAGCATCCGCCCCAGAATGGCCGTATGCACCATGCCCGGTCGGGAAGCACACCCGCCCTGCGTGATGGAAGTACCATAAAACACGACGGGCTTCGTCTGGCCGGAAGGCCGCACGCCAGCGGGAGCAATGCGGGCCGAGTCCGGCAGGCCAATTTCGACGGAACTGACCCCGTTATATAAGGGCAGGTACAGCATGTACTCGCGGGTGCCGGCGGGAATGCCACCGACGAGGCGGGACGTATTGCTCTGAGCTGACGGACGGCCATTCGCCAGCCACCACCAGCGGCCGTCCTCGCCCCGAACATACAGATCGACTCCGCTGACTCCCGTGGCCGGCATGTGGGGCATGGCCAGACTGGCCGATGTCAGCGTCCACCGGCAGCTGATCGATGTGGCATCCGTCACAAAGCGGGTACACAGGCCGGCCGAATGCCGGCTGAGCGACCACACGGGCGGGCGGACTTCCTTCTCCGCGGTGGCAGGCAGGCGATCGTAGGGAGCAGCCAGATTGTCGAACTCCCGGCCCTCCACGTTGAAATGTTCGAGGCTGTACCACAGGACGTTCTGTTTCTCGTCTTTCGTGGCAGCATCCTGCTTGAGCGCCGACTGCTGCAGGACTTCGGCCGGCGAACCGGCCACGGCCCGGTTGGCGCCCGCTGTCAGCGGCAGGCTCAGCAGAACGAACAGCAGCCCCCGGCGGAGCAGAGCCCCCGGGCCGGTCACAGCAACAGCAGATCGCATGGAAATCACCTTCGGCAGTGGGCAGATCAGAGAATGAGCGGGAGCGGGAACAGCTGGTGTTCAGCCAGGGCCTCAGCCGGCCCGTGGCGATGAATCGATGGTAACCTCCGCACCGTTCCGGCGAAACCAGCGGCCAGGCCCGATCGAGGCCACCGGCCGATTTCCCCAAAGCGCCTGTAGCGATCTGAAAATTCTTCGCGTAAGATCCACGCACCTGAACTTTCCATCAAGCTCTCTGAAACATTTCATGTGTTTCAGTCCGTCCTGCGTCCCTGCAGAAAGTCACAGTGCCCCGGGGCCTTACCCCCCGTGGCTCCGGCTGCCCGCGGCCTGTCCACGAACCAGGTCCGGGCAGGCTTTCGCAGAGACACAAGAATTCTGTCCGGTGCTCACCGGAGGACGGAACCACTCGCCAGGGGAAGTTCGGGAACCTGAACGTGATCCCTCCGCCTGCGGGTGCGAGTACCCGGGCGGTTCTTCGCCGGCGCTCATCGAGAAAGGGTCAGGTCACATCCATGCCGAGGCACAACATCACCGATCTGCGAAACGTGGCACTTGTGGGGCACGGGGGCGTCGGGAAGACGACACTGGCCGACCGCATGCTGTTTGAAGCCGGTGTCGCCAGCCGTGCTGGTTCGGTGGACGACGGAACGAGCCTGCTGGATTTCGATGAAGAAGAGAAAGAACACAAATCGTCGATCTCCTCGGCCCTGTGTCATTTCACCCACCGCGACCATTTCGTCAACCTGATCGACACGCCGGGCCACCCGGAATTCATCGGCGCAGCAGTGGGAGCCATTCGCGCGGTGGAAACCGCGGTGATCGTCGTCAGTGCGGCGGCTGGTATCGAAGTGAATTCCCGGCGGACGTTCAACCTGGCCGGTGCGGCTGGTGTCGGCCGGATGATCGTGCTCAACAAGTGCGGCGCCGACAACGTGAACTTCGAGGAAGTCCTCCGTCACTGTCAGGAAACGTTCGGCCAGGCCTGTGTCCCGCTGAATGTGCCTGTCGGAGCCGGCGCGAACCTCAGCAGTGTGATCAGTACGCTGGCCCTGCCGGAGACCATTCCCGACGATGTGCAGGCTGACCCGCGGGCCATCAACCAGCAGTTGATGGATGCCGTGGTTGAGGCGGACGAAGAGCTGATGACCCGCTACCTTGAAGGCGAAAAACTGACCGATGAAGAGGTGGCCAGCGGGGTGACGGAGGCCATCAAATCCGGCACGCTGATTCCGCTGTTATGCACCAGTGCGAAAACCGGCGTGGGCGTGCCCGAACTGATGGATGCGCTGGCCACTTATACGCTGTGCCCCGATCAGCGGCGGCGGATCGTGCGGACCAGCGAAGGCGAGGAACGCGAACTGCCGCCTGATGCGGACGGACCACTGGTCGCCCAGGTCTTTAAAACGCGGATCGACCCGTTCGTGGCCAAAATGAGCTACGTCCGCGTGTTCTCCGGCACGCTGACGAAAGACAGTTCGGTCCATACCTCAAAGGACGGCCGGGCGATCAAGATTTCCCAGCTGCTGGAAGTGGAAGGCGGGCAGACGGAAGCGGTCGACTCGGCCACTCCGGGCGATATTGTGGCCATTGCCAAAGCGGAAGATCTGCATACGGGCACCACGCTGACCACCGACGGAAAGCTGTCTCTGCCGCCGATCCCGTTCCCGAAACCGATGATCGCCCTGGCCGTGGAACCGAAGAGCAGGGCCGATCAGCAGAAGATTTCCAGCGCGCTGCAGAAGGTGGTGGAGGAAGATCCCACGTTCCGGCTGTCCCGCGATCCGCAGACCAAAGAACTGGTGATGCACGGCATGAGCGAGCTGCACCTTGGCATCATTCAGGAGCGGCTGCACCGGCGGGACAAGGTGGAGGTGATTACCCATCCGCCGAAAATCCCCTACCGGGAAACCGTCTCCGGAGAAGCCGAAGGCAGCTACCGTCACAAGAAGCAGAGCGGCGGTTCCGGGCAGTTCGCCGAAGTCCACATGAAGATCTCACACCTTCCGCGGGATGTGGACCACAGCGAGTTCTTCACGAAGGACCGCTTCCCCAGCATGCGGGAGTACCATTACGACCCGGAGCTGAACTACGCCTTCGTCGATCGGATTTCCGGCGGTTCCATTCCCAACAACTTCATTCCGGCGGTGGAGAAGGGGATTCGCGAGCGGATGGAGCGGGGAGTGATTGCGAACTGCCAGGTGCAGGATGTGGTGTGCGAGCTGTTCTTCGGCAAAGACCACCCCGTCGACAGCAACGAAACCGCCTTCAAGATGGCGGGCAGCCTGTGCTTCCGGAACATCTTCCTGGAAGCCCGGCCCAACCTGCTGGAACCGATTGTGCATCTGGAGATCACCGTTCCCGATGACAAACTGGGAGACGTGACCAGCGACCTGAACACCCGCCGGGGACGGATGGAGGGCATGGATGGTGCTCCCGGCGGATTTCAGATCATTCACGCCCGGGCCCCGCTGTCGGAAGTGATGACGTATGGCCGTTCGCTCTCCAGCATGACGGGCGGCCAGGGTTCGTTCACCATGGAGCTGAGCCATTATGAAATGGTTCCGCCACAGGAGCAGAAGAAGATCGTGGACGCAGCCACAAAGCACGCCGACGAGGACGAATGAGCCCGAGGCAGGCGTGCTGTCAGAGTCAGGATCTGTGGTCTGCGGTGGTTTCTGCAGAGATTTCTGCAGCAATTTTCCTGTCAGGAACCGACCAGCGGGACGCCCGTACTGATCAGAATGACAGACAGGTTGTGCAGTCCGCCCGCTGGTTGACCTGTGGACAACCTGCTGATACAACTACGGCTTCCATTCACGGCAGTCCGGCTGCCGTGAATGGTCCGTACGTTTCAGCAGAATTTCACAGGGCGAAGCGGGGCTGGCCTGCTTCCACCCTCCGACAGACAGCGACAGGTGCAGTATGGGTCGTGTGGAACGGGATCGTGAACTGGCCAGGCGGCGGACTCGCAAAGCCAAGGTGAAGAAGCTGCGTGCGAAGTACGCTGCTGCCACCGATGGCGGCGAAAAGGCCGAAATCGCCGAGAAGGTGCGGCGGATGAGCCCCTTCGTCAATCTGGATGAAGCCGCAGAGTAGTCAGCGGACCGGGCAGCCTCCTGCCGCCCGTCCTCTGACCTGACAGCCACATCGAGTCAGTCCCTCTGTCGAGGGTTCTGATGAGATCGGAGCGCGCCTGCAGAGTTCCTGCAGCCTGCCGGCACGGCACACCCGGCTGTTCCACAGCCACTTCAGATAATGAGTAAACCCTGCCTCCGGCAAATGCACCGGAAGCAGGGTTTCTTCATTTGTGCCAGGACCGATTCCTGCCTGAAGGGCGACCGGCCTCCCGTCAGCAGAATTCAGATTCCGGGCGGCCCCGGGGGCTGGCCCCGCCATTTGCTGACCAGCCCTCCGCCGGCCCTACGGTCACTCCACCGGCGATTCGTCATCCTCAGCCGAGGATGTCGATCTGACCCCCGGACGTGAACTGAAGATGAAGCCGTCAGCGGCTGCATCCACCACGATCGTGTCGCCGTCCTCAAACCGGCCGGCGAGCAGGTCGCCCGCCAGGGCATTCTGCAGCCGCTGCTGAATCACCCGCTTGAGCGGACGTGCCCCGTACACCGGATCGTTCCCTTCCTCGGCCAGCAGAGCACGGGCCGTGTCGGTCACTTCGAGGTCGAAGCCGTTGCTCTGCACCTGCTTCCGCAGGTGCTCCAGCTGCAGATCGACAAT